>CAMEON010000043.1 GCA_945929845.1 uncultured Clostridia bacterium
CGGTGGGAAACTTCTTGAAAGAAGTTTCCCACACCCTTCAAGAACTTTCAAAACAGGTATTATATACTGCTCGGAGCGTGATTCGGTGATATTTCGGTTATCGTTCTTCCGGAGAACCTGCTTTGCTGATACCCAAAGCAACGCAGGTTCCTTGGAGAAACGGTAGCTAAAACACCACAGGCTCACGCTCCGAACCATATATAAAATTGTTTTGAAAGTCTTTGAAGGGGTCTGGGGGAACTTTCTTCAGAAAGTTCCCCCAGCGTACTCCCGTCCCCGGCTGAACGATACCTGCTTCAGTGCGTCATCTTTTCCTGTTTGACCTTATGGTCGATGACATGTCGGGAGGCCAGCTCCCGATGGATGTCCTCCAGGGAAATGCCCATCTCCACCATCAGCACCATCACATGGTAGGCGAGGTCGGCGATCTCGTGCACCGTTTCCTTTTTGTCCTCGGCCTTGGCCGCGATGATCACCTCGGTGGACTCCTCGCCCACCTTTTTCAGTATCTTGTCCAGTCCCTTTTCAAAGAGGTAGGTGGTATACGACCCCTCTTTTTTTTCTGTTTTGCGACCCCGGATCAGCTCCATCAACTGCTCGTAGGAGAATTCGTGAAGCTCCGGGCTATCCCACAGCGGGTGGGTAAAGCAGGAATCCGTGCCGGTATGGCAGGCCAGCCCGTCCTTCTCCACCATGACCACCAGGGCATCGTTGTCGCAGTCCGCCGTGATGGACACGATGTGCTGGTAGTTGCCGCTGGTCTCCCCCTTGAGCCAGAGGGTGTCCCGGGAACGGCTGTAAAAGCAGGTCAACCCCTTCTCCATGGAGATCTGCAGGCTCTCCCGGCTCATGTAAGCCAGCGTCAGCACCTTCTTTGTGATGGCGTCCACCACAATGGCGGGGATCAAGCCCCGCTCGTCAAATTTCAATTCATCCATATTCATACTCAAATCCTCACTGTAATGCTGTTTTTCCGAAGCTCCTCTTTCAGCTCCGGGATCCTGATCTCCCCGAAATGGAAAACAGAGGCCGCCAGTCCCGCATCCACGGCCGGGAGCGTCCGGAACAGGCGGACGAAATCCTCCGTGCAACCCGCCCCGCCGGAAGCGATGACAGGCACCCGCACGGCCCGGCAGACGGCGTCCAGCATCTCCAGGTCAAAGCCGCCCTTGACACCGTCGGTGTCGATGGAGTTGACCACCACCTCACCGGCGCCCATGCCGACGCACCGCCTAATCCAGGCGATGGCCTCCATGCCGGTGTCCTCCCGGCCGCCCTTGGCGAATACCCGGAAGCTGCCGTCCACCCGCTTGATGTCCACCGACAGCACCACGCACTGGTCGCCGTACCGGTTGGCCGCCTGCCGGATCAGCTCCGGGTTGCGGATGGCCCCGGAGTTGACGCTGACCTTGTCCGCCCCACACTTGAGAACCCGGTCACAATCCTCCACGGTATTGATGCCGCCGCCCACCGTCAGCGGGATGAAAATGGTTCTCGCCACCTCTGTGAGAATGTCGGTGAACAGGCCTCTGCCTTCGGCAGAAGCCGTGATGTCGTAAAAGACCAGCTCGTCCGCCCCGTTGTCGCTGTAGTAGCGGGCCAGCTCCACGGGGGAGGACACATCCCGCAGACCCATGAAGTTGGTTCCCTTGACCACCCGCCCGTCCCGTACATCCAGGCAGGGTATGATCCGTTTGGTGATCATGATGTTTCTCCTTCCCCGGCGGCCACCCGGATCGCCTCGTCCAGGCGAATGGTCCCCGTGTAGTATGCCTTTCCGATGATGGCCCCGTACAGGGACAGCCCGGCCAGTGCGCTCACATCCTCCAGGGTGGACACGCCCCCGGAGGCAATGATCCGGATGCCCACCTCCCGGGAGAGCGTCCGGTACAGTTCCCGGTTGGTGCCCTTCATGGCACCATCCCTGGATATGTCCGTACAGATGAGGGTTCTGACCCCCGCCTCCTCCATCCGGCGGCAGAAGGCAAGGCCGGTGCAGTCGGCGGTTTCTGTCCACCCCCGGATGGCCACATACCCGTCCCGCATATCCACGCCTACGGCGATCCTGTCCCCGTAGCTGTCCACCGCCTCCCGGAGGAAGGCCGGATCCGTCACCGCCGCCGTGCCCAGGATCACCCGATCCACCCCGGCGGACAGGTATTTCTCCACGGTCTGCATACAGCGTATGCCGCCGCCGATCTCCGTCACAAGCGGCGTTTCCCGGGCGATGCGGGTCACAATGTCCAGGTTGGGGGTGGTGCCGTCCCGGGCACCCTCCAGATCCACTAAGTGGATGTGGGTCGCCCCCAGGTTCACAAAGTCCCTCGCCACGGAGAGCGGGTCGTGGCTGTACACCGTCATCCGGTCGTAGTCCCCCTTGTACAGGCGAACCGCCTCCCCGCCATACAGATCAATAGCCGGCAACAGGATCATACGGATGCCCCTCCCTTTTCATCTTCCGGCCGGGCATCCGGACACCACTCGCAGAAGGCCCGGAGGATGGACAGCCCCACTCGCCCGCTCTTCTCCGGGTGGAACTGGCACCCGCACACATTGCCCCGGGCCACCGCCGCCGTCAGCGTGGCACCGTACTCGGTGGTGGCAATGACGGAGTCGGCGCAGTCGGTGCCGTGGTAGGAGTGTACGAAGTACACGCAGTCCCCCTCGGTACAGTACTTGAAAATGGGGTGCTTCTCCCCGACGAAGTGCAGGGCGTTCCAGCCGATGTGGGGGATCTTCAGCTCCCCCGGCACCACCTCGTCCATAGGCCGCACCACGCCGTGGATCAGGGAAAGACCCCGGTGCCGCCCGTACTCCAGGCTCTCGTCAAAGAGCATCTGCATCCCCAGGCAGATGCCAAGCAGGGGCACCCCCGCCCCGACCCGCTGACAGATCAGGGCATCCAGCCGGTTTTCTCTCAGTTTAGCCGCCGCATCGGCGAAAGCCCCCACACCGGGCAGGATCAGCCGGTCGGCCTGTGCGATGACAGCCGGGTCGCCGCTGACCGTCACCGGCTGGCCGATGAAGGCAAAGGAGCTTTGCAGGGAGAACAGATTCCCCACGCCGTAGTCCACAATGACAGTCCCCGTTGGTTCGTCCGCCGCAGGCGAAGCGGCGGTTGCTCTCATGTCCTCCGCGCCCATCACAGCACCCCCTTGGTGGAGGGAAGCTGTCCGGCCCGCCGTCCGTCCACGGCCACGGCATCCGCCAGGCTGTGAGCCACGGACTTGAAGGCCCCCTCAATGATGTGGTGGCTGTTCTCCCCGGAGAGCTGGCGCATGTGCAGGGTGATCCCAGCCCGGGTGGCGAAGGCAATGAAAAATTCCTTGGCCAACTGGGTGTCAAAGCTGCCCACCTTCTCCGTGGGGATGTGCAGGTCGTACACCAGCATCCCCCGGCCGGAAATGTCCACCGCCGACAGGATCAGAGCCTCGTCCATGGGCAGGCACCGGTCGCCGTAGCGGGCGATGCCCCGCTTGTCCCCCACCGCCTGGGCAAAGGCCAGCCCCAGGCAGATGCCGATGTCCTCCACCGTGTGGTGGTCGTCCACCTGGGTGTCCCCGTCACAGCGCAGGGTCAGGTCAAAGCAGCCGTGGGCGGCGAACAGGGTCAGCATATGATCCAGAAAGCCGCACCCGGTGCGCACATCCGCCTGCCCCGTCCCGTCCAGGTGCAGGGTAAGGGAAATGTCGGTCTCGTTGGTCTTCCGGTTGACAGTTCCGGTTCTCATAGGACAGAAACCTCCTTCATATAATCCTTCACGGCATCCAGGAGGGCATCCATCTGGGTCGCCGTCCCCACCGTGATGCGGTTGTAGTTCCGTATGGCCGGGGTGCTGAAGTGCCGCACCAGGATGCCCCGCCGTCTCAGTGCCAGGTACAGCTCTTCCCCGTCCAGCTCCGGATGGGCGGCGAACAGGAAGTTGGCCGCTGAGTCCGTGACGGTAAAGCCCAGCCCCCGCAGGGCTGCTTTGGTGCGCTCCCGCTCCCCCGCCACCAGGCGGCATTTCTCCCGATAGTAGTCATTCTCCTCCAGGGCCGCTATCCCCGCCGCCATGGTCATGCGGTTGATATTGTAGGGATTGGTGGAATACTTGATGGTGTTCAGGTCGGCGATGAGGCTGGGGTGCCCGATGCCGAAGCCCAGCCTGGCCCCGGCCAGGGAGTAGGATTTGGAGAAGGTGCGGGTGATCAGCAGGTTGTCATACGCTTTGAGGAGCGGAAGACAGCTCTCCCCGCCGAAATCAATGTAGGCTTCGTCAACCACCACCACGCTGTCCCGGTTGGTCGCCACGATCTGCTCGATCTGCGACACATCCAGGTACAGGCCGGTGGGCGCATTGGGGTTTGCAATGACAATGTGCATCCCCAGTCCCCGGTAGTCCGCCGGGTCAATGGAAAGATCCGTCCCCATGGGGATCTCCCGGTACGGAATGTTATTGAGGCGGGCGAACACCGGGTAGAAGCCGTAGGTCAGGGTGGGGAAGGCAAAGGGATGGCGGCTGTCGCCGAAGGCCATGAAGATGAAGTTGAGGATCTCGTCCGACCCATTGGTCATCAGGATCTGATCCTCCCCCACCCCCAGCACATGGGCGGCCTTGGCGTTCAGATCCCGGCAGGTGGGGTCGGAGTAGAGCTGGAGCCGCCCGGCCTCCCGAGCCACCGCCGCCGCCACGCCCGGCGAGGGCGGGTAGGGGGACTCGTTGGTATTGAGCTTGATGTAGGCCATATCCCGGGGCTGTTCCCCGGGGGTGTACGCCTCCAGCGAGGCGTGCCGGTCACTGAAAAAACGGCTGTACGCACTCATGGCTCATCCTCCAACCGGATGGTCGCGCTCCGCCCGTGGGCACCCAGTCCCTCCGCCCGGGCGAAGGTGTCCACATCCCGGGCCACCGCCCGGAAGGCATCCTCCGGATAGTAAATGAACTGGGACTTTTTCACGAAATCATCCACCGACAGCGGGCTGGAGAACCGGGCCGTCCCCCCGGTGGGCAGGGTGTGGTTGGGGCCGGCGTAGTAGTCCCCCAGCGGCTCCGGACAGCTTCTGCCCAGGAAGACCGACCCGGCGTGCCGGATCTGATCCAGGTAATCAAAGGGGTTGTCCACGCACAGCTCCAGGTGCTCCGGTGCCAGCTCGTTGGCGATGTCAATGACCACATCCAGCGTGTCCGCCACGATGATCTTGCCGTTGTTCTCAATGGAGGTGCGGGCGATCTCCTCCCGTTCCAGGAGGGGAAGCTGTACCTCCAGCTCCGCCTGCACCGCCTGAGCCAGGGCTTGGCTGTCCGTCACCAGCACGGCACTGGCCAGCTTGTCGTGCTCGGCCTGGGAGAGCAGGTCGGCGGCCACATGGCGGGGGTTGGCCCCGCCGTCCGCCACCACCAGGATCTCGCTGGGCCCGGCGATCATGTCGATGGCCACCTGTCCGAACACCTGCCGCTTGGCCTCCGCCACATAGGCGTTGCCGGGGCCGACGATCTTGTCCACCCGGGGCACGCTCTCCGTGCCATAGGCCAGGGCGGCGATGGCCTGTGCCCCGCCCAGCTTGAACACCCGATCCACCCCGGCGATGCGGGCCGCCGCCAGGATGGGTGCCGCCACACGGCCGTCCCGCCCCGGCGGAGTCACCATGACGATCTCCCCGCACCCGGCCAGCTTGGCCGGGATGGCATCCATCAGCACGGTGGACGGGTAGGCCGCCGTGCCGCCGGGCACATACAGCCCCGCCTTCTCAATGGGAATGATCCGCTGACCCAGCAGGGCACCGTTCTCCCCGCTGACCACAAAGCTCTGCCGTACCTGGGCGGCGTGGAAGCGGCGGATGTTGTCTGCGGCCTTGCGCAGGATGCGGATGAAGTCGGCATCCACCGCCGCATACGCCTCCTCAAACTCCTCCGGCCGCACCTCCAGGGCGGTCAGCGTCACATGGTCAAAGGTCTCGCAGAAGCGGTACAGTGCCGCATCCCCTTCCTCCCTGACCTGCCGGATGATGTCCGCCACCGCATCCTCCACATGCGCCTTGGGTGCCATGCGGGTAAATATCTCCCTGTTTTCCACTTCACCGTACTTGAGAATCCTGATCATTTCACAGCCTCCACCTGTTCCCGCAGGCCAGAGAGCACACGGCTGATGGCCTGGTATTTGAATTGATAGGCGGCACAGTTGGCCACCAGCCGGGCACTGACCGGCGCCACGGTCTCAAAGGGCTCCAGATTGTTTTCATACAGGGTCTTCCCTGTCTCCACAATGTCCAGGATCACATCCGAAAGACCCAGGATGGGGGCCAGCTCAATGGAGCCGTTGAGCTTGATGATGTCAATGTCCCGACACTTCTGCCTGTAATATTCCATGGTGATGTTGGGGAATTTGGTGGCCACCCGGAGGGTGTGCCCGGTATAGTCCCGGAAGTCCTTCTTCCCCGCCACCGCCAGACGGCAGACCCCGGTCTTCAGATCCAACAGCTCGAAGACCTCCGGTCTGTACTCCATCAGCACATCCTTGCCCACCACGCCGATGTCGGCGGCACCCCGTTCCACATAGATGGCCACATCCGAGGGCTTAACCCAGAAGTAGCACACCCCGGCCGCCGGGTTCTCAAAGATCAGCTTCCGGGTGTCCTCCAGTGCCTCCGGGCACTCAAAGCCTGCGGCGGCGAACATTCTGTATACCTTCTCGCCCAGCCTTCCCTTGGGCAGGGCGATCTGCAACAGCTCTGCCATGTCAGCCACCTTCCTTTCCTGTCAGTGTTTCCACCCGGCGGTACCGGAGCCGCTCCGGGACGGAGGATTGCACCGCTACCCGCAGACCCTGTTCCACCAGTGCCTCCACCCGGTCAGCCACAAGGGAGGCCGGGGTGTCCGGCTCGCTGATGAGCAGGACATCCACATCAAAATCCCCTTCCTTCTCCAGCCGCTCCAGCAGATCCAGGTACACCGCAAAGCCGACAGCCCGGGAACGCTTGCCCATCTTGGCCATCAGCCGGTCGTACTGTCCGCCGCTGAGCACGCTGGCGGGGATGCCCTTGACATACCCCCGGAAGATCAGGCCGTTGTAGTAGTTCATGTCGCCGGTCAGGGACAGGTCTACGCAGACCCGCACCCCGGGTATCCCGCCGCACAGAGCCACCGTGGCCTCCAGCTCACCCAGAGCCGCCGTCAGGGATGCCGCCTGCGGCAGATCCGCCGGCACCGCCGCCCGTAGGGCGGGGAGCACCGTCTCCGCCTCCCCGTAGGCCGAGGTCAGGGCCACCAGTAGCCCGGCCTCCCCCTCCGGCACGCCGTACTGGGTGCACAGCTCCCGCACCCCGTGGGGGTTCTTCCCCTGGATGCACCGCAGGAGTGCCATCCGATCCGCCCCCGGCTTCAGGTCTGCCGTCAGGGCGGAGATGACCCCCAGGTGGGACACGGTCAGCACGCTCTCTTCTGCGATGACAGCCAGACTGCGGGCGGCCAGCCGGAGGACCTCACACAGATTGTACGCCCCCAGGTCGCCGATGCACTCCAGCCCGGCCTGCAATATTTCCTTATACTGGTGCGTCCTGTCGGATATGCGGTACACATTCTCATTGTAGTACAGCCGCTGAACCAGCCCCGGCACATCCACCGTGTTCTTGACGATGGACAGCGTCACATCCGGCTTGAGAGCCATCAGCTTGCCGTTGGTGTCCGTGAAGGTGATGACGCTGTCGGACACCAAAAATTCCTTATTCTGCCCGTACAGATCGTACTCCTCAAACTTGCTCATTTTGAAGCAGGCATAGCCGTACATCCGGTACAGCTCCCTCAGCCGGGACAGGATGCCCTCCTCGCCCCGCCGGATGGCATTGTCACTTTCCATCTTTTTGACTTCCCTCCTCTTGATCTTCCTCCCCGCCCAGCCGTTGCAGGGCTGTCTGGTACCCGCCGGTACCGTACTTCAGACAGCGATTGACCCGGCTGATGGTGGCCGCTGACATCCCGGTCTGCCGGGTGATCTCGGTGTAGCTCTTGCCCTCCGACAGCATCCTGGCCACGGCAAAGCGCTGGGCCATATCCAGTATCTCCTTGACCGTGCAGATATCTTCCAGAAAGTTCCCGCATTCTTCCCGCGTCCTGAGAGCCAGGATGGCATCAAACAGGGCATCCGTTTCCTGATTCCGGTATTCCATTCCGCTTCGCTCCTTTGCTTCATCGCTTTAGCACTTTATCGTGATGAATTATACCACATTCTCTACCGCTTGTCAAGACCTGAAATGAAAATTCAGATCATATCTGTGCAGGGTGTGTTGCAGTTCACCAAAAGAATGTCGCAACATGAATAACAGTAACAGAAAAAGGTTCACAGCCTTGTACATACTGGCTGTGAACCCAAGGTCGATCATTCTATCTCATACTTGGTGACACAAAATAAACCCATGTTATTGATGTGACTGACGAGGCATTAGCAACCGGTGTAGCAAACCACACTCGTACTCCAAGATGTTGGTCGGCTGATCTGAGATATCCTCTAACTGTCGACTTAACACCACCTATCGCATGCCCATATCTTTGCACTTGAGTCGAAGCATTGCTGTAGTAAGATTCAACTGGTGAAGTTCCATCAGATGATCCAACGGACATACTCGCGTCCACAATTAACTCGCCAATATCCATTAATACCGATGCAAAGCCATACGAGGGAATATCCAAAACCCCAACAGCTACTTCTTTAAGGACAAGAGCCCCCAGCCCAAGGAAGTTCCCTTTTTTGGTAGCATTACTATACTCGTACCTACCTACTACAACATGCGGGATATTCGAACTTGATTTTTTAATTTCAACAGCAGGCTCCTCTATTTGAGTTAATGATTCGCCTCCCAACATTAAGCCAAAAGTGTTTGTATCGCTGTAATAAACAACTGTCTGAGGTTCTGTAAACAATTCAATCTTTAACATAGCACTTGCCTTGGCATAAGTTGCATTATCTTCTCCTGTAAATGTTGTGTATTCATTATCCTTTTGCCAAACATGTCCTATAATCATTATATGGGTCATAATATTCGGATTTCCATATTTTTGATAAGAATATGCGTAATAACGAATTGGCAAATAATTCCCGTAGGAGTCCTTGCCAACAGCAAGCCATCTCCAACTGTCTGTTGCCGTCTTAAAAGTACTATCAGGTATACCGAGATCATAATACGGATTATGGGTGGGAGTGCCACTCCTTAGCTGTAATGTATAATCCCTCTCCTTGAACTCATTATATTCAGCATCTGAGGCTATGTTCTCATTATTCGACATAAAATCCCAAGTACAACTATCAATAACGGCCTCCTCACTCATATAATAATACTCGTTTGCGTTATTAATCATATGCTCGTCAGTACTAATATCAAATGAAACATTACTACGCAATGTTCCGAACATTTCGGTTTGCCAGTAATAAACATCCGATGTGGCGATGTCAGAAAGAATAATTGTTAGCACCGCTTTTCCAAACAATGTTTGGTTGGCAGGAAGCAGGTCAACCTGATTTGCACAGGTGGTAAAACTAATATTTACACACTGAAAAATTTCCGAAGAAAAATCTATTGGCGAAAACAAATAATGGTCACTGTTCAAATTGTTAGCCCTTGCTTGAGCCATTTCGCAAGGGATGCTAATGGTCTTGCAGTCGTATTTGAAAGAAATATAATATTGTCCTACGGCTGAAGAAGATTTTATCATAATGTTTGATATGCTTGTATCAAACTGAGCCGGATCCGTTACTGGAACATTCCTTCCATTGGTGAATATTTTTCCGTATGCTATGTCCGAAACATAAAGAGCTACGCCCTCGGAACCATCGGTTGCTCATACAGGCATTGTAGAAATACAAATAATCAATGCTAAGAAAAATGACAAAACAGATATTTTTCTCCCTGGTGTTCTCATAATTTTGTTCTCCTCTATTTTTTTATTATGTACTCACATCCGCCCAAAAGGACTTTTTCAACGGATGATGCGTGAGTCGTCTCACTGAAAAGAAAAATGAGGGATTCATAATAACATTTTTCTTCATATTGGCTACTTACCTGGGGGGTAATGGATACGCCGTCAGCGTTCTCAAAAATAATCGGTTGGGCCTTCATCTGATCGAAAGAAGTATGATTTGCGGGGCAAAGTATGATTGCACGGTCATATAGGAAAATCTCTTGGATCGTACCATCGTGAAACAGGAAAACCTGTTGTTCTGCCGGATCATATTGCAGTCGAAAAGAGAATGTCCATTCCCCATGTATCAAGCGATACATCGGATTTTCCAGTGAAGAAAAATTTGTAAAGGACACATTGACCTTTTTGTTGCATAGGGACCCGGACTCGGATTTCAGAGAAATGAGATAGGTCTGTGTATGGGTTTCCTCGTTACGGCCAATGCAATAGAAACTGTAACTCCCCTCTACACCGTGGCAGTCAACCAATACACTCTCTAATTCGGCAGCCTGTACCGATTCCGTACTTGGCAGGGTTGCAACCGCAATGATATATGCCTGGTTTTCATTTCCGAAGACATCCACAATGGACACATCTAAATTTTCAACGGTTACATGCTGCCCCAGGCCAGATTGTTTTTCTGTTTGGCAGGATGTGAGTAAAAGCAGAAAGAAACATCCTACTATGAATAAAACTCCGGTGACCTTGCGCAGAGTACTTCTCCACCCCTTGACGGGCTGTCTTCCCCTCACTGAACCACACACCTTCCCGTATATCCCAATGCAAGTACAACAGTTTTGATTATGTCGGGGGAAATGACATCCGCCCCGTCTTCCGTATTTTTACACCTGTTGCTTCTATTGTAGTACATGAAAGGTATTATGTCAATAGGGTTGCCCATTTTTTATGCGCTTTTTTCCTGGAATAGATTTACCTGCCCCGCAATGCCCTTCTTTTTCCGCCGCAGAACGGAGATTGTTCCGGGGGTGGCTGCCCCGCAACAGCCGGGCGCAGATGTATCTTACATTGATTTTACATTCATTTAGGGAACCGATGATAGCAAGTCAACCAGGATTCGGGTATAATTGGGAGCGGTCATGGGACATGCAAGCGTGAACAACCCCCATGAGCCATACAGTTTGTTCAGAAAATTCAGAAGAACAGCAAACAAAGGAGAACCGAAATGAAAACCAAGAAGATTCTGAAAACACTCTGCGCCGCCCTGGCACTGACCATGGGACTTTGCGGCCTGGCCGCCTGTGGAGGGAAGCAGAACGACGGTAACGACGGGTTCGGCGACAAGCAGATCAGCGTGGTAGCTCGTGAGGACGGTAGCGGCACCAAGTCCGCCTTCATGGAGATCGTCGGCCTGAAGGGCAAGTCGGATGTCAGCGGCGTGATCATCTCCGCCAGCACCGCCGCCGTGCTCACCGAGGTCAAGGGCAACCCTTACGCCATCGCCTACGAGAGCCTGGGCTATGTCACCGATGAGGTCAAGATCCTGAAGGTGGACGGCGTGGAGCCCACCGTGGAGAACATCAAGAACGGTACTTATAAGATCGCAAGACCGCTCAGCATCGTGTATAAGGAAGCCACGGTCGCAGACGGTGCCCAGAAGGCATTCTTCGAGTATCTGCAGAGTGCCGATGCCCAGACCATCATCAGCGGTAAGGGCTATGTGTCCACAAAGGAGAATCCCGTAGCCTACACCATCCAGTCCGGCCTGACCGGAGAGATCACCGTGTCCGGAAGCACCTCCCTGCAGCCCCTGATGCTGGAGCTGGCCGCTGCGTTCATGAAGTTGCAGTCCGGCGTGACAGTGCAGGTCTCCGGCGGCGGAAGCGGCACCGGCTACAAGAATGCCGAGGGCGGTGTCAGCGATTTCGGCATGATCTCCGAAGCATTCAATAAGGAGAAGGCCGCCAGCTGCGTGTCCTACGAAGTGGCCAAGGACGGTATCGCCGTCATCGTGAACAAGAAGAATCCCCTGGACTCCATCTCCCTGGATGTTCTGAAGAATATCTACGATGTGGATGCCGGAGACGCTGCCGTCAAGACCTGGTCGCAGGTGAAGTAATCCATGAAATCCATCTACGGGTTTGTCCATGTACGGGAAAAGCTCATGCGGGGCCTGTTCCTTGCCTGTGCGCTTTTCTCCGTGGTTGCGCTGGCAACCATCACGGTCTTCCTGCTGGCCAATGGGCTTCCCTTCATAGCGGAGATCGGTCTCGGCGAGTTCTTTGGTACCCGGTGGGCACCCCTCTCTGACACGCCCGCCTACGGCATCCTTTCCATGCTGGTAGCCAGCCTGTATGTGACAGCCCTGTCGGTTCTCATTGGTGTGGGCATCGGCCTCCTCACCGCCATCTGCCTGTACAAGTTCTGTCCCCGGTGGCTGGTGTCCCCCATCCGGCAGATGGTCAATCTGCTCTCCGGTATTCCCTCCGTGATCTTCGGTCTGTTCGGTATGACCGTCATTGTCCCCTTCATTCGGGATTACATCTCCCCAAGCGGCGTGGGCTACGGTATTCTCTCCTCCGCCCTGGTGCTGGGCATCATGATCCTCCCCACCATTGTCAGCGTCAGCCTGGACGCCATGCAGGCGGTGCCGGGCAGCTACTTCGAGGGTGCGCTTGCTTTGGGTTCCACCCGGGAGCAGGCCACCTTCCGCGTGATGCTCCCCGCCGCCAAGAGCGGCATCCTGGCCGGTGTGGTGCTGGCCGTGGGTCGTGCCATCGGCGAGACCATGGCTGTCATCATGGTGGTGGGCAACAGCCCGGAGATGCCGGTCAGCCTGTTCCAGAGCGTCCGTACCCTCACCGCCAACATCGCCCTGGGTGCCACGGAGATGAAGGGCGACCCGGAGCGGGCACTCATCGCCACCGGTGTGGTGCTCTTTGTCTTTACCCTGCTGCTCAACACCAGCTTCTCCCTCTTGAAGCGGGATAAAACCGAGAAGGACGACCGGAAGTCCCGGCGGAAGGGCAAAAACAGCACACCGGTAGCACCGGCAAAACCGGGGTCGGCAAAGGAGGCGCAGTCATGAACAGCAAGCGAGAGACCGGACGGGGCAGTCGCACACTCTTTTCCGGTCTGAAGTATTTGTGCATCCTGTGTACGGTGGTGTCCGTAGCGGCTCTGGTTGCTGTGGTATTCTACATTCTGAAAAACGGGATCGGCAAGCTGTCCTGGCAGCTGCTGTTCGGGGAGTACACCGGCAGTGCCGTCTCCATTTTCCCCGCCTTCATCGGCACCCTACGGCTCATTGTCATTGCTGTCCTCATCGCCGTTCCGGTGGGTATTTTCAGTGCCGTGTACCTTGTGGAGTACATGAACAACAAGGGCAAGCTGGTCAAGGTCATACGGATCGCCGCCGAGACCCTGGCCGGCATCCCCAGCATTGTATACGGCCTGTTCGGCTACCTGATCTTCGTGCGCACCTTCCAGTGGGGCTACTCCCTCTTGGGCGGCGGCATCACCCTGGCCATCATGATCCTGCCTGTCATCATCCGCTCCACGGAGGAGAGCCTCTTAGCGGTGCCGGACGGGTTCCGGGAAGGCTCTCTGGCTCTGGGTGCCGGCAAGGTACGGACCATTTTCCGCATCGTCCTGCCCTCGGCGGCCAGCGGCATTGTCACCGCCGTGATCCTTGCCGTGGGCCGGATCATCAGCGAGAGTGCGGTGCTGATCCTGACCCTGGGCATGGTGGTCAACCTGATCCCGTCCTCTGTCCTGAGCCCCGGAACCAGCCTGGCTCTGGATATCTACTACTTCGCCAGCCACGGGTACCCCGATGAGGCGGCCGCCACCTCGGTGGTTCTGCTTCTGATGGTCATCCTGCTCAACCTGCTGGCCACCGGTCTCGGCAAACTGATCAAGCGGCGGCAGGGGGAATGAGCCCCCCGAAACAACCAGAAAGGCACGGTCATACACATACATGGAAACCTTCAGCAGTCACATGAATATATCCGTCCGGAACTGCAATCTGTGGTACGGGGATTTTCAGGCACTCAAGAACATCAATATGGACATATCCAACCGGGAGGTGACAGCCTTCATCGGCCCCTCCGGCTGTGGGAAGAGCACCTTTCTCAAGATCCTCAACCGGATGAATGACCTGGTGGACGGGTGCCGGATCACCGGGAGCTTCCACATCGGCGGGGTGGATATTTTCGACAAGAGCACGGATGTCAACCTCCTGCGCAAAAAGGTGGGCATGGTCTTCCAGAAGCCCAATCCCTTCCCCATGAGCATCTACGACAACATCGCCTTCGCCCCCCGCACCTTCGGCGTGCGCAAAAAGGCGGAGCTTGACCGCATCGTGGAGGACAGCCTGCGCCGGGCCAGCATCTGGGACGAGGTCAAGGACCGGCTGAAAAAGAGTGCCCTGGGCATGTCCGGCGGCCAGCAACAGCGGCTGTGCATTGCCCGTGCCCTGGCCGCCAACCCGGACATCCTGCTGATGGACGAGCCCACCTCCGCACTGGATCCCATCTCCACCGGCAAGATCGAGGCACTGATGAGCGAGCTGAAGCAGGAGCTGACCATCGTCATCGTCACCCACAATATGCAACAAGCCACCCGGATCGCCGATAAGACAGCCTTCTTCTACCTGGGCGAGCTGATCGAGTACGACACCACGGAGAAGCTGTTCTCCTGCCCCACAGACCGGAGAACAGAAAACTACATCACCGGACGGTTCGGCTGATAAAATCTTGACAGGAAAGGAGAACTGTGTTATACTATGAGCATCCGGAGCAAATATGAGGCGGAGCTGGCCCTGGTCTTCAACAAGCTGATCGCCATGTGCCGTGCCGTCGAGACCGCCATTGAAAAATCCGTCACCGCCCTGGTCAAGCGGGATCGGGATATGTCTGCCGAGGTCATCTCCGAGGACAAGTATGTGGACAACCTGGAGCATGAGATCGAGCAGGACTGCCTGAAGATCCTTCTGATGGAGCACCCGGTTGCCAGCGATTTCCGGGATGTCAGCGCCGCCCTGAAGATGATCACGGATCTGGAGCGGATCTCTGACCAGGCGGCAGACATTTCCGAGATCGCCCTGCAATTTGGCGACGAGGATTTCATCAAGGAGCCGGAGCATATCACCCTCATGGCTCACCTGGCCATTGATATGGTGAAGGACAGCGTGCAGAGCTACATCAACCGGGACATCGAGCTGGCCCGGTCGCTGGACAGCCGGGACGACCGGGTGGATCAACTGTTTGAGACGGTCAAGGGCGACCTGGTGGAGCTGATCCGGAAGGACGGGAAGAACGCCGACCAGGCCATCCTGTTCATGATGATCGCCAAGTACCTGGAGCGCATCGCCGACCACGCCGTGAACATCGGCGAGTGGGTGGAGTATGCGGTGACAGGCTGTCATAAAATCGGATAAAAGAGGCAGGTCTGAGAGAGCCCCCGGCTTTTCAGGCAGAAAGGAACGGTCATACATATGGCAGAGAAGCCGTTGATATACGCCGTGGACGATGAGGAGGGCATCCGGGATCTGTACGCCTGCGCCCTGGAGAGTGCCGGCTTTGAAGCATGTTGCTTTGAAGACGGCGCCTCCCTGTTTGAGGCCATGGAAGGCAGAACGCCGGATCTGATCCTCCTGGACATCATGCTGGATGGCATGGACGGGTATGAGATCCTGCGTGGCATCCGCCATAACGGGAAGTACGCCTCCATTCCTGTCATCATGGTGTCTGCCAAGGGAGAGGAGATCAGCAAGGTCAAGGGCCTGAACCTGGGGGCGGACGACTACATCGCCAAGCCCTTCGGCGTGCTGGAGCTGGTGGCTCGGATCCATGCCAACCTGCGGCGGTATGCCCCCCGCAGTCCTTCCCTGTCCTACAAGGACATTCAGATCGACGAGGGACAGCACCAGGTGCAGGTGGCGGGGCACACCGTTTCCCTGACCCGGAAGGAGTACGACCTGCTCAAACTGCTGGTGACCCATGCACCGGACCTGGTCGCCCGCAATGACATCCTCTCCACCGTGTGGGGGGAGAACTACTTCGGGGAGACCCGCACCCTGGATATCCACATTGCCTCCCTGCGGAAGGCGATCAGTGGCTCCAGGGCGGCGATTCATACTGTCAGAGGAGTGGGGTATGCACTGAAATGAAAAAGAAACTGATCCTGTTCAATACCCTCCTTGTGGTGCTGGCCCTGCTTCTGATGTTCGGACTGGGCATTCTGGTGACCAGGAACGAGCACTATGTGCAGGCGGAGGAGAAGATCCGGGAGATCACCCGTATCTATGCCAACAACTACAGCACCGATGCCGACTTCACCAAGAAGGTCAGCGAGGACATCCGCCTGACGGTGGTGGATGCCACCGGGCGTGTCATCGCCGACAGCGAGCAGGTGGATCTGTCCACCCTGGAGAACCACATCACCCGGGAGGAGATCGTGGCCGCCCTCAACGACCGGCCGACCACCGTCACCCGGCAGAGCGACACCATGGATGCCCAGATGATGTACTATGCGGAGAAGGTGCCCGTGGGGGACAGCTATGTGTTCATCCGGGTGGCCATCCCGGTGGACAGCGTGAACTCCTACATCTACAAGACCGTGGTGCCCATGCTGTTCATCATGCTGCTGGCCCTGTCCTGCTCTGTCTGCGCCGGTGTCTTCCTGTCCAACAGCCTGCTCAAGCCCCTGGACACCATCCGGGTCAGCCTGTCCCAGATCGGCCGGGGGAGCTACAGCCAGATCCCTCCCACCACCGATGATGAGGACATCAACCGGATGCTGTCTGCCATCAACGATATCAGCGTCCGGCTTCAGGACAGCATGCTGATGGCTCGTGGCGAGAAGGAAAAGTTGGACTACATCCTCAACCATATCTCCGACGGTATCGTGGTCACTGACAAGGCACTCCAGGTGGTGCTGACCAATCGCCGGGCGGAAAGCATTTTCGGCGTGAAAGAGAGCGTGGGGCGGACGGTGAAGGTGCTGACCGCCAACCAAGCCTTCCTCGATGCCATGCAGGACTGCGCAGAGAAGCAGGACGGAAGCATCTTCCAGTTGAATCAGGGCAGCGAGTGGTATCTCTGCACGGTACACCGAACGGAGAATGATCTGCTCATCGCCGTGCTGACGGACATCACCGCCACCAAGGATGGGGAAAAGGTGCGGCTGGAGTTCTTCGCCAACGCCTCCCACGAGCTGAAGACCCCTCTGACCACCATCAAGGGCTTCAATGACATGATCACGCTGGAGGCCAAGGACGGGAATCTTCAAACCTACGCAGGCCGGATCGACCGGGAAGTCACCCGTATGCTGGCCCTCATTGACGATATGCTGAACCTGAGCCAGCTGGAAACTGCCCCTGCGCCTGCCCAGACGGATGTGTCCCTCTCCGAGGTGGCCGCCGAGGTGGTGGACAACCTGAAGGGGCTGGCCGAGAGCAGGCATGTGACCGTGGCCATCCACGCAGACGAGCCGTCCGCTGTATCTGTCCTTGCCGCACGGGAACATATGTACGAGCTGATCAAGAATCTGACTGAAAATGCCATCCGCTACAACAACGAGGGCGGACATGTGGACATCACCCTGACCCGGAGCCGGGGGGATACCGTGCTGACCGTCAGCGACAACGGCATCGGCATCGACGCCGAGCATCAGGGACGCATTTTCGAGCGGTTCTACCGGGTGGATAAGTCCCGTTCCCGGGCAACCGGCGGTACCGGGTTGGGTCTGGCCATCGTCAAGCATATCTGTGAGCTGTACGGGGCGGAAATATCCATCCGCTCCAAGCTGGGCGCAGGCACCACCATCACCGTGGTGTTCGGAAAATAGTTTTCACCTTCGGGGCTGTCCTGTGTGACAGCCCCGGGTTTTTGCATATTCAACCTTTTCTGCATACTTATTCATTCGGCGTATTCCTGCCGATACCTGCGAAAAATTCTCCAATCGGAAAATATCCGAAAAATCCACATTCGTTCAAAACGCTGATTTTGAGAAGATGCGCCTGCGGCTCTTGCATATTTTTTCACGATGTGTTATAATATCCGCAATCATGCTGGGGTGCCGGACACGGCTCCCCAGGCGTGCAGGCAGGCGTAAAGGGGACAAGCCTGAAACAGCCCCGGCGATTTCAGGCATGGTTGGAAAGGAATGGTCATCAATATGAGACGGTACTTGGTTTTACAGGACGGGACTGCCTTCGAGGGTCAGGCCTTCGGGGCAGAGACCACCGGGCCCGGGCAGGGCGTGGGCGAGCTGGTGTTCACCACCGGTATGTGCGGATACATCGAGACGCTGACAGACCCCAGCTACTACGGGCAGATCGTGATGCAGACCTTCCCCCTCATGGGCAATTACGGCATCATCCCCGCCGACTTTGAGGGAACCTGCCATGTGCGGGGCTATGTGGTGCGCCAGTGGTGCGACACCCCCTCCAACTTCCGGGCACAGGACAGTCTGGACAGCTTCCTGAAGCAGCGGCATATCCCTGGCATCTGGGGCGTGGACACCCGGGAGATCACCCGGCGCATCCGGGAGCAGGGTGTCATGAATGCCGTCCTCTGCGACTGCCCCCCGGACTCCCTGGCGGCGGTGCAGGCGTACGCCGTCCGGGATGCCGTGGCCGGTGTCACCTCCCGCCAGGTGCAGGTATATCCCCCCGTGGGGGAGAAAAAGTACCGGGTGGTGCTCATGGACTTCGGTGCCAAGGCCAACATTGTCCGTTCCCTGACCCGCCGGGGCTGTGAGGTGATCTCCGTACCCGCCACCACCACAGCCGGGCAGGTGCTGGACTTCCATCCGGACGGTGTCATGCTCTCCAACGGCCCCGGCGACCCGGCGGAGAACACCGACATCATCCGGGAGATCGCCGGGCTGTTCGGCCAGGTGCCCCTGTTCGGCATCTGTCTGGGCCATCAGCTGATGGCCCTGTCCCAGGGGGCCGACACCGTCAAGCTGAAGTACGGCCACCGGGGCTGTAACCAGCCGGTGCGGGACACCGCAGAGGGCCGCACTTACATCACCAGCCAGAATCACGGCTACGCCGTGGTGAAGGAGAGCCTCCGGGAGGGCGTGGTGCGGTATGTCAACGCCAACGACGGTACCTGCGAGGGCGTGGACTACCCGGGACAGCAGGCCTTCTCGGTACAGTTCCACCCCGAGGCCTGCGCCGGCCCCCGGGACACGGAATTCCTGTTTGACCGTTTCTGCGACACGATGAAGAAAGGGGGCGCATGATATGCCGTTCGACAGTCGTATCAAGAAGGTGCTGGTCATCGGCTCCGGCCCCATCGTCATCGGGCAGGCCGCCGAGTTTGATTATGCAGGCGCACAGGCCTGCCGGGTGCTGAAGGAGGCCGGGGTCAATGTGGTGCTGGTCAACTCCAACCCCGCCACCATCATGACAGACAAGGCTCTGGCGGATGAGATCTACCTGGAGCCACTGACCGTCCGCACCCTGGAGCGCATCATTGAGAAGGAGAAGCCGGACAGCCTGCTGGCCGGTCTGGGCGGCCAGACCGGGCTGACCCTGGCCATGCAGCTGGAGAAGGAGGGCTTTCTGGCATCCCACGGTGTCCGCCTGATCGGCACCAATGTGGAGGCCATCGACAAGGCGGAGGATCGCCAGCTCTTCAAGGACACCATGGCCGAGATCGGGGAACCCACGGTTCCCTCCGAGATCGCCACCGATGTGGACACCGCCCTGCGGATCGCCGGGGAGATCGGCTATCCCGTCATCATCCGACCGGCCTTCACCCTGGGCGGCTCCGGCGGCGGCGTGGCCTACGATCCGGAGGAGATGCGGCAGATCGCCAAAATCGGTCTGGATGCCTCCCCCATCACCCAGATCCTGGTGGAGAAGTACATCTTTGGCTGGAAGGAGATCGAGTTTGAGACCATGCGGGATGCCGTGGGCAACACCATCGCCGTCTGCTCCATGGAGAACTTTGACCCGGTGGGCATCCACACCGGGGACAGCATCGTGGTAGCTCCTACCCTGACCCTGTCGGACAAGGAGTTCCAGATGCTCCGCTCCGCCTCCCTGCACATCATCTCCGCCCTGGGCATCGTGGGCGGCTGTAACTGTCAGTTCGCCCTGAACCCGGACAGCTTTGAATACTCCGTCATTGAGGTCAACCCCCGGGTGTCCCGCTCCTCCGCCCTGGCCTCCAAGGCCACCGGCTACCCCATCGCCAAGATCACCACCAAGATCGCCCTGGGCTACACCCTGGACGAGATCAGGAACGACATCACCGGCAAGACCTGCGCCTGCTTCGAGCCGGCGCTGGATTATGTAGTGGTCAAGCTGCCCAAGTGGCCCTTTGATAAATTCGCCGGTGCTTCCCGGCAGTTGGGTACCCAGATGAAGGCCACTGGTGAGGTGATGGCCATTGCCCCCACCTTTGAGATGGCCCTGATGAAGGCGGTGCGGGGTGCGGAGATCTCCCTGGACACCCTGAACGCCGCCCCCGTGTCCGACCTGCCCCTGTCCGAGCGGCTGAAGGTGCCGGACGACCGGCGGCTCTTCACGGTCTTTGAGGCACTGAAGGCCGGGGAGATCGGAAGAGCACACGTCTGAACTCCAGTCACGTT
>CAMEON010000044.1 GCA_945929845.1 uncultured Clostridia bacterium
GGAGAAGCTGACCCCGGCCTCCCCCCTGCCCCCCTGCCATATCCTGATTTCCTGCGCCGGAGAGGGGGTGTCCACCCCCTGGGCATACCGGGCACTGGATCACCGTTTCGGCGGCTTCGCCCCCGGTAGCTACACGCCCCGCACGGAGGCCCTCCGAGCCTTGCTGTCCTCCCTGGAGCGGGGAGAGCTTGCCGGGGTGGGGGCCAACGCCTTCAACCTCTTTGAGACTGTGGTGTTGCCGGAGCATACCGTTGCCCGCCGTCTGCGGGAGAGCATGGAAAAAGCCGGGGCTGTCTGCGCCCGAATGAGCGGCAGCGGCCCCAGCATATTCGGCCTGTTCTCCTCCGCCGGAGAGGCCATGTCCCTTTGCGACCAACTGACAGCACAGGGCATCCCCGCCTGGGTGTGTCAGCCGGTATCGGAGGTATGAAAACTTGTTTCGGGTGCTATGGTGACCAGGTGTTTCGGCTTTTTGGGGTGCCCATTCGTCGGGGAAAGAAGATAGATAATAGATAATAGATAATGCTTGAAAAGTCTTTGAAGGGGTCTGGGGGGACTTTCTTCAGAAAGTCCCCCCAGCGTATCTTAATTCCTACTTCACGAACTCCCCGTAGATGGCGTTCACGGCATCTTCGTACTCGTCCTCGCTGACACCCACGATGATGTTCAGCTCGGAGGAGCCCTGGTCGATCATACGGATATTGATGTCGGCCCGGGCAAGGGCATCGCAGACACGGGCGGCGGTGCCCTTGGCCTTGATCATGCCACGACCCACCACGGCCACCAGAGCCAGGCCGTCCTCGATGAACACGCTGTCGGGGCGCACCATGCGGGCCACCGACTGCATCAGTCTGTCCCGGCGACCCTCCAGTGCCGAGGTGGCGACCACCACGCTCATGGTGTCAATGCCGGAGGGCAGGTGCTCAAAGGAGATCCCGTTCTCCTCGAACACCTCCAGCACCTTGCGGCCAAAGCCGATTTCGGAGTTCATCATGTCCTTCTCGATGGTCAGCACGGAGAAGCCCTTCTTCCCGGCGATGCCGGTGATCACCTTCTCGGTATCAAAGCCGGAGGGATGAGCCACGATCATGGTGCCGGGGTCGTCCGGGCGGTTGGTGTTGCGGATGTTGATGGGAATACCGGCTGTGCGGACAGGGAAGACAGCGTCCTCGTGCAGAACCGTGGCACCCATGTAGGACAGCTCCCGCAGTTCCCGGTAGGTGATCTCCTGAATGATGCAGGGATCTTTCACAATGCGGGGGTCTGCCATCATGAAGCCGGACACATCCGTCCAGTTCTCATACAGATCCGCCTTGGCCGCCCGGGCCACGATGGAGCCGGTGATGTCCGACCCGCCCCGGGAAAAGGTCTTGATGGTGCCGTTGGGCATGACCCCGTAAAAGCCGGGGATCACCGCATGGGTGTGCTGGGAAAGCTCTGCGGCCACGGCATCATTGGTCTTCTCCTCATCCAGGGTGCCGTCATCCTTGAAGTAGATGATGTTTTCGGCGTCAATGAAGTCGAACTTCAGGTATTTGGCCAGGATCAGGGCGTTGAGATACTCGCCCCGGCTGGCCGCATAGTCCCGGCCGGAGGCATGGAGCATGGCGTTCTTGACATACTCCAGCTCACCGGACAGATCGAAGGACAACCCCAGCTCGGCAATGATGCCGTTGTAGCGGTCGGTGATCTGACCGTACAGCCGGTCGATGGCTTCCCGTGGCTCCCGGGCGCGGATCAGCTCGTAACAGCGGTACAGCATATCCGTGACCTTGGTGTCCTCCTTGATCCGCTTTCCCGGTGCCGACGGCACCACATACCGCCTGGCGGGGTCACTGCGGATGATCTGGGCTACCTGCTTGAAATGCTCGGCGTCCGCCAGGGAGCTGCCGCCGAATTTTACTACCTTGATGGGCATAACTGTGTATTCCTTTCTACCGTTGGAAGTCTGAATTGATATGGTTTATCGTGCCGTATGCGAAAAATCTTCGCCTGCCGGAGGGCGTGGGCCGCCCCGACCGGGCGGGGGCCTGTGCCCGGGAGGGCCGCCCACCGGGGCACCCTCCCTCGGGGGTGGCGCATCCGGTCGGTTTTCCATGTCCGGCGTGACATCCGGCGTGACGGATGTCGTGACATCCGGCGTGACGGATATTTTGACATCCGGCATGTCATCCGTTGTCATGTAGCGTTTGGCCTGGGTGGAGAACAGCTCAAAGTAGCGTCCGTGTCTGGCCATAAGGGTCTTGTGGTCGCCCTCCTCGATGAGCCGTCCGTACTCCAGCACGATGATCTTGGAGGCCACCGTCGCACTGGACAGCCGGTGGGACACGAAGATGGTGGTCTTGTCCTGCCGCAGGCGGTCGAACTGATTGAAGATCTCCTGCTCGGCCATGGGATCCAGGGAGGCGGTCGGCTCATCCAGGATCAGGATGTCCGACTGACTGTAGAAGGCACGGGCTACCGCCAGCTTCTGCCACTGTCCAATGGACAGCTCGATGCCGTTCTCCTCGAAGATGCGCATCAGCGGCGTGTCATACCCGGCAGGCAGGTGGGCGATGTAATCCTCAGCGTCAGCCTCCCTGGCCGCCGTGTGTATCTCCCCATCGGAGGCGGGTCGGTGCATGTCCCCGAACCGGATGTTCTCGCTGACGGTGACGGCATACTTGCCGAAGTCCTGGAAAATGATGCCGAACAGGCTGTACAGGTCAGCCACATCATACGCCCGCAGGTCATAGCCGTCCAGGAGGATCCGCCCCTCGGTGGGGTCGTACAGCCGGGTCAACAGCTTGAGCAGGGTGGTCTTGCCGGCCCCGTTCAGACCCACCAGCACCAGCGTCTCCCCGGGACGGATGGTCAGGTTGATGTCATCCAGCACCTTTCGCTGGGTGCCGGGGTAGATGAAGCTGACATGCTCAAACACCACCGTGTGGGCACTGCCGTGGGCGACCTTCCGTGGGCCTTCCTCTGCCCGCTCGGGGGGTATCTGGGGAACCACCGTAGGCTTTTCCCGGAGGAAGGAGGTCAGGTTGTCGATGAACAGGGTGCCCTCGTATATGGTGGCGGATACGCTGATGAGGGAGCTGACCTGTGAGGCCACGCTGGTCAGGGCGGCGGTATACAGGGAGTAGTCTCCGATCTGCTGGCCGCCGGTGACCACCATGTAGGCGAAGTAGGCGAAGAAGCAACAGTTGACTGCCGAGGAGACCAGGGTGATGCCGATATGCCAGGCGTTCTCCTTCCATATCAGGGAGCGGATGCCGGCAAAATAGCGGTCAAAGACCTCACGGTACCGGCCGATGAAGGTGTCCGACAGGTCGAACATCCGGATCTCCTTGGCCATGTCCTTGTTGACCAGCAGGTCGGAGTAGTAGGACATCTGACGGCGATCCTTGGATTTGCGCCGCATGTACTGGAAATTCTTCTGCCGGTAACGGAAATTGATGATGGCTGAGGGCACGGAGACGGCAATGACCACCAGGGCCGCCCACCACAGCACCGAAGCCAGCACCACGATGAAGGAGATCAGGGTGATGACGGTACTGATGACGGAGAAGGTGGAGGACAGGATCTGGATGGGGCGGTTTCCGGCTTCCCGGTTGGCGTTCTCCAGCTTCTCGTAGAAGGCGGGCAGGTCGAAGGATTGCAGATCCAGCTCCTTGGCCTTGTTCATGATCTCCAGCTTGACCGTGCGCACCACCAGCTCTCCGGAGATGCGGGAGACGGTGTTCTTCAGCGTGGAGACCAGGCTGTTCAGGATGTTGTAGGTGAACAGGAAGACCAGCAGGAAGAACACCGTGCTTCCCAGAAAGTCTCCCACGCCCCCGGTGAACAGCCCGTACTGGGCTTGCAGTTCATTGAGCACATACTGGGATATTTTAGAGCCGACCACCGGCATGACTCCCTGAAACAGGGCGATGAAGAGCATGGCGAAGAGGATCCACGGCCCGGTCTTCCATACCAGCTTGAAGATATAGGCCATCCGGGAGAAAAAGCCGCCGAGGAGCTGACGGAGGTACCGGGGCAGATCGGCAAGACTCTTGGGGGGCGCAACACGCTCGTACTTGAAATTGGCACCGGGAGGAGGCCCGGGCGGCATCATATACACACATCCTTTCCGGAAAAATCTTATTAACATACCATTTTACCATGATAAAATGGACAGGATTCACGGATTATGTGAACAAAAGATGAATTGTTGCAGATGGGTTGCGTCCCGTCCCCCCCTGCCCGGCTGTAGCCTTAACGTATTGCGATCTTGTAACATTTTCAAACCTCATACCGACTTTGCTTCCGGAATCGCATATACAATGTACAAAGCCATTTGTGTGATGCAGATCACCGGGCAATGGGAGCCCGACCCTCTGCATGGAGGCGGTGGCTTTTTTGTCTATGGAAAAGAGTGTCGGAGCCTGCGCCGTGTCATTCTGTATTGCCTGATTCGCTGTCTTCCGGCACTGGTTACAGTTCAGGTGCGTGACAGTAATACATCCCAATTATTCTTTATGCTGTATAGACTTTTCCCCCATCCCCCCGACCCCCTTCCCCGGCGGGGAAGGGGGCCGGGGGATGGGGCTATGAGATTTGCAATATGCCATGGTATAAACCAAACACATCAAGGTCAGGCACCTGAACTGTAACCGACACTGAACAGGCAGTCTTTTCTTTTTGCGCAGAACTATTGACTTTCCATAGAAAAAGCGTTATAATAAGCCGGATGGGAAAATAAGATATTTTGGCGAACAGTGAGGTTCACCCGCCCCCGGGATGTGCCCCTGTTCTGCGCATTTCGTAGAAAGCGAGTTGTTCTTTCATCGTGAGTCGCACAAAGATCAATCAGAACATGACTGAAGGACCCATTCTGGGTCGCATGATCCTGTTCACACTGCCGGTGATAGCCACCGGCGTGATCCAGCTTCTGTTCAACGCCGCCGACCTGGCGGTGGTGGGGCAATTCACCGGCAAGGCGGCCATGGGAGCCGTGGGCTGTTGCGGTGCCCTGATCAATCTGATCGTCAACCTGTTCATGGGTCTTTCGGTGGGGGCAGGCGTCATGGCCGCCCAGGACATCGGGGCCAAACGGTATGACAGCGTGCACCGGCTGGCCAATACGGCGGTGTCCACCTCCCTTGTCGGCGGCCTGGCCGTGGGCATCATCGGCTTTGTGGCTACCCGTCCCATGCTGACCCTGATGGGCACACCGGACGATGTACTGGAAGAGGCGGTTCCCTACATGCGGGCTTACTTCTGCGGGATGCCTGGGTGCCTCCTGTACAACTTCCTGGCCTCCATCCTCCGCTCCAACGGCGATACAAAGCGGCCGTTGCTGTTCCTCAGCCTTTCCGGCCTGGCCAATGTGGGACTGAACTTCGCCATGGTGCTTGGCCTTCATCTGGGCGCACTGGGCGTGGGCATTGCCACCGCCGTCTCCCAGTACATATCCGCCGCCATGATCCTCGTCTACATGTTGCGGGTGGACGGATGCTGCCGGATCACCGGGCTTTCCGTTGATATGGCTAAACTGAAAAAGATGATCCTCATCGGCCTGCCCGCCGGCTTGCAGGGTACTCTGTTCTCCCTGTCCAATGTCATTGTGCAGTCCTCCATCAACAGCTACGGAACCACGGTGGTGGCGGGCAACACGGCGGGAAGCAACCTGGATGGGTTTTTGTACATCGCCATGAATTCCGTGTACCATACGGCCCTGACCTTTGTGGGGCAGAATATGGGTGCGGGAAAGTACCGGCGCATCAAAAAGATCTCCCTTGAATGCGTGGGTCTTGTGACCTTCATCGGTGTGGTGCTGGGTGCCGTGCTGGTGCTGCTCGGCGACAAGATGCTCCTGATCTACGCCCCCGGAGCCGAGAATGCGGATGTGGTCAAGGCGGGCATGAACCGCCTGCTGGTCATGGGCACCTCCTACTTCCTCTGCGGACTGATGGATGTGGGGTGCGGTCTGTTGCGAGGCATGGGAAAGACCATCCTGCCCATGATCGTGTCGTTGGTCGGCTCCTGCGTGTTCCGTATCGGCTGGATCATGCTGGTGTGCCCTCAATTTCCCGGCAACATCCTGGTGCTGTACATCAGCTACCCCATCTCCTGGGCCATTACCGCCGGTGTTCACTATGGCTGTCTGGCGTACTTCTACCGCAAGCTGATCCGGAAGTCAACCGGTGCGGCAACGGTTGCCCCCGTGTGATATACCCGTATTTCTCTGCCCGATAAAAAGCACTCACCTTTGATTTGAAAGGAGTCTCCCATGTCTGAAACCATCCAGAGCCCCGAAGCCCTCCGTGCCGCCGCCAACCGCCAGCGATTCATTGAGGTGTACAGAGCCAACATCGCCCGGGAGGGGTCTGAAAAGTTGCTGTCCTTCCTGGAAAACTCCGACTTTTTCACCGCTCCGGCCTCCACCCGCTACCACGGGAACTACGAGGGCGGCCTCTGTCAGCACAGTCTGAATGTGTACGACTGCCTGTGTGACATCCTGGCCCGCCCCCGGATGAAGGATATGTACGGCATCAGCTACCCGGACGAAAGCGTGGCCATCGCCGCCCTGCTCCACGACCTGTGCAAGGTGAATTTCTATAAGAAAAGCTCCCGTAATGTGAAGAACGAGCAGGGGCGGTGGGAGAGCGTGCCCTACTACACCATCGAGGACAACCTGCCCTACGGCCATGGAGAGAAGTCCGTGTACATCGTGTCCGGCTACATGCGTCTGACCCGGGACGAGGCCTTCGCCATCCGGTACCACATGGGCTTTTCCGGCACCGAGGATCCGGGCAATGTGGGCAAGGCGCTGGAGATGTTCCCCCTGGCCTATGCCCTGTGCGTCGCCGATATGGAAGCCGCCTACTTCATGGAGGGAAGCCCCAAAAAGTAACGCCGCGCAGGAAATGCGGCAGAAAGAAACCGGAAGTGAAGCCGAAATCATTGTCAGAAAAGAGAAATACAAGGAGAATAGCCCATGGGAAGAATGCTTGGTGCCTTTGATCCGGACGATGAGCTGGATCGCCCCGACCTGAACAAGTGTCCGGACTGCGGATGCTATTTCGCCTCGGACGAATGTCCCCTGTGCGGCAAGACCTGCCCGCCGGAGATGCGGGCCGGGGCGCGGGTGGAGCAAAAAAAGAAGAAAAAGAAACGGCAACGGCCCTCCGGCTCCACCGGGCGGGTGACCTTCATTCCCTGGTACCATAGCTGGTGGTTCATCCTGATCATGACGCTTTGGATGCCGCTGGTGGGCATCATTCTGTTCTTCACCAGTCCCTACCCGAAGAAATGGAAGATTATTCTCTCGGTCGTGGCCGCCGCCTACATGCTACTGGTATACACCGGGCTGGGCAGCCTCCTGATCCGGCAGATCTTCGAGGAAGATCCCGTGAACAGCAAGCTGAGCCGGGAGGCGTATATGGAGACCTGCCGGGAGGTGGATGCCGAGGCGTTCTACCGCTCCGCCGGAAGTGAGGAGGGGTATTACACCATGACCCTGACTGTCACCCGGCGTGTGCGGCAGGAGTACAACGACCGCACCTACTACCTGTGCACCGGCACGGACGGGGATGGCCGCACCATCACCATTATCATCCGCGACTGTCTGCTGGCGGATCATGTCAATTTCCTGCCCGGGGACTGCATCACCGTGTGGGGGGAGGCGGCCGGTGAGGAAACAGTCTACAACGAGGATACCTATGACTCCTGTACCGCTCCCTGCCTGAATATGGCTTATGCGGAAATCAAGAAATAGCCGTGATGTATTTCACCTGTTTTTCCTCTCCGGTGGGGTTGCTCCGGCTGGAGGGCACCGAAGCATACCTTACTTCGCTGACCGTATGTAGGGAGCAAGCCACAAGACCGGGGGGCGGTGCGTCCTGTCCCCTCCTGGACAGGGCGGCCGGGGAGCTGGAAGAGTACTTCTTCGGTGCCCGCCGGATCTTTGACATTCCCCTTGCCCCTGCGGGGACTGCCTTTCAGAAAAGGGTCTGGGCGACTGTCGGCCGAATCCCCTATGGCCGGACGCTGACTTATGGGCAGGTAGCCGCCGCCCTGGGTGCGCCCAAGGCCTGCCGGGCGGTGGGGATGGCCGCCGGTCGCAATCCCATCCTGATCCTTGTCCCCTGCCACCGGGTGATCGGTGCGGACGGCTCCCTGACCGGGTACGCCGGAGGGCTTGAGATGAAACGGGCGCTCCTGGCACTGGAGGCAGAGCATATCCCTGAAACTGAATGAATCAGACCAGCGGTGCTGTCATGGAGACAGTGCCGCTGGTTTTTCATGCAGGCAAACAGGGACAGATCGCTGACCCCCGCATATACTGGAAGGAAGAAATCCCGGAGATACGGGAAAGTGAGAAAGGGGAATCCTATGGGCGTATCTGTTTCAAATAAAGAGCTGAGCGTACCGGAGATAGAGTGCGGCGGCTCCTTCCAGGTCAAGCTGTCCCTGGTGGCAGAGCCGGACATCATGAGCCATCCCACCGACATGGTGCTGATCCTGGATCGGTCGGGAAGCATGGCGGGCAGTCCGCTGGCCAACCTGAAAAGCGGAGCGAGAAAATTCATTGACATCATTGCCGAGTCCACCGGCGGTGCGGCGGACGGGCAGATCGGTGGGGGGAGCCGCATAGGGATCGTCAGCTTCGCCGACACGGCGGTACAGAATACCCAGTTGATCACCTCGGTGGCTGACCTGAAGGCCGCCGTGAACGGGCTGTCTGCGGGCGGCTCCACCAACCACGCTGATGCCTTCACCAAAGCGGTACAGCTGTTTGATCCCGCTTCCACCCACGCAAAGGTCATGATCATGTTCACCGACGGCGTGACCACAGCCGGGGGCGACCCTGCACCCATCGCTACAGCGGCCAAGGCGGCCGGTATCGTCATTTACTGCATCGGGCTGTCCGGCCGGGGTGGGCTGGATGTGCAGGCTCTCAACGACTGGGCTTCCGACCCGGATTCGGCGTATGTCTCCATCACGCCGGATGATGCAGAGCTGGAGAACCTGTTTGAGGATCTGGCCAAGAACATTTCCAAGCCCGGAGCCACCCACATCGTCATTGATGAGAAGGTGCTCCCCTGCTTCAGGATCACCTCCCTGGACACCCCGGATGTGGGGACGGCCAGCATCGTGGATGCTACCTCCCTGCAATGGAAGATCGAGGCACTGGGGGTGAGCAAGAGCGAGGGTGCTGCGCTGACCTTCACGGTACAGCATGTAGGCCCCTGCTCCGGTGCTACCGAGGTGAACGAGTCCCTCACCTACCAGGATCAGGAGAACAACGATGTGGACTTTCCATCGCCAAAGATCACGGTACACTGCGAGGAGGAGGTCATGCCGGAGCCCTGCCCCACACCGGTAGACCTGCACATCGGCAGTTGTCAGGACACGGTGGAGCTGGATGCGGGTCTTCTGACCCTGGAATCCCAGGGGCGCATCCTTCAGCTGGATGTGACCCTGAGGAGCGTCTGCCCCCACAAGCGGGTGGCGTTAGCTGTCATCCTCTCGGAGGTGGACGACCACGGGGATGAGTACAAGCGGGGCATGAAGACGCTGACCGTTCCCGCCCACAATGGGCCGGGCTGTCGCAATGTGACGGTGCGTTGCATCAAGTTCGTCCTGCCGGAGGACACGGACGAAGGGAGGACGGTGGACACCCTGTGCGGTACCCGCCACCTCCGGGCACGGCTGATCGCCAACTATATCGACACCGACTTCCAGTGTTGTACCCTGCATGGCTGAGTACGGGGGAGCGGGGGAACGAGGGGAACGCCTGGGGGCTTCTCCCGTACCCTACCTGAACTGTAACCTCTTTTTGTGAATTAAATGTAAACTTTTACACCCCCTATTTACAAATCAATGCCTACATGATATAATATGTAGGCATGACATGGGCACGGTCTCCGGGCAAACCTGCGGTTGCAGGACTTCACCGGCCGGTCGCTGTGCCGGTGCCGAATCTATATGCAGAAAGGTGAAAAAACCATGACCACCGCTGAAAAGCAAGCCATCATCCAACAGTACGCCATCCATGAGGGCGACACAGGTTCCCCCGAGGTGCAGATCGCGATTCTGACCTACCGTATCAATTCGCTGACCGAGCACCTGAAGTCCAACATGAAGGACCACCACAGCCGTCGGGGTCTTCTGAAGATGGTCGGACACAGACGCAACCTGCTGGGCTACCTCCAGAAGGTCGACATCGAGCGCTACCGTGCCATCATCAACAAGCTGAACCTGAGAAAGTAAGGGAACCGCTGATTGATTCGGCGGCACATCTTCGGCACATCTTTTCCCGCCTGCTTCTTGCCGAAAAACTCGATGTACATCCAGTACATCTTGAGTTTTTCGCAATCGCAGACGAAAAAATCTGCACCGAATCTGTACCACCTCATTCAATCAGCGTTTCCTAAGAGGAAAGAACAGGGGAGTGCGGAGCGGTTCCCGGCCGCCCCCGCTCCCTTGTGTTTCACTTACCCCGTGCCCCTTGGTGCCTCTGCCCGGTGCTGGCACCCCGCACGCCCCCGCCGCCCCCGTTCTGCGCCGGATTAGTTCTTACCCGTGTGCCGGAGCCGTCCGACATGCCGATAAGTGCTAAACCTCCGCAGGACGAAATCGCTTACCCATCATATCGTAAGGAACAGCCGCCCCGCACATCCGGGATGGCGGGTGCTCTGCGTCCTGTCAAAATGGAGGAAAAAGAAATGTACACCATTGAAAGCTCCCAGATGGAGTTCAAGAACTACCGCAAGTACGAGTATACCCTGGCTGGCCGACCCCTGGTCATTGAGACAGGCAAGGTAGCCGGTCTGGCCAACGGCTCCTGCCTGGCCCGGTACGGCGAGACCGCCGTGCTGTGCTGTGCCACCGCATCCGAAAAGCCCCGTGAGGGCATCGACTTTCTGCCCCTGTCCGTGGACTACGACGAGCGGATGTATGCCGCCGGCAAGATCCCCGGCGGGTACCTGAAGCGGGAGGGCAAGCCCTCCGAGAAGGCTATCCTGACCGCCCGTGTGATCGACCGCCCTGTCCGTCCCCTGTTCCCCAAGGATCTGCGCAACGATGTGGCTCTGACCCTGACCGTCATGTCGGTGGACCCCGACTGTTCTCCCGAGATCACCGCCATGATTGGTGCCTCCATCGCCCTGTCCATCTCGGACATCCCGTGGAACGGCCCCATCGGCGGCGTGTTCATGGGTCTGTGCGACGGGGAGCTGGTGGTCAACCCCACCGAGGCTCAGCGCAAGGTCAGTGACCTGGAGCTGACCGTGGCCGCCTCCATGAACAAGGTGGTCATGATCGAGGCCGGTGCCCGTGAGGTGGATGATGACACCATGTATCAGGCCATCATGGTCGCCCATGAGGAGATCAGGAATCTGCTGGTCTTCATCAACGGCATCATTGCCGAGATCGGCAAGCCCAAGTTCTCCTACCCCTCCGGCGAGCTGGATCACGATATGTTCGACAAGATCTTCGCCTTCTGCGAGAAGGATGTGATGGCCGCCCTGGACACGGATGACAAGAATGTCCGGGATGCCCGGATGGTGCCCATCAAGGATGCCATCATCGAGACCTTCGGCGAGGAGTATCCCGACCTGCCCGCCCAGATGGAGGAGCTGGTCTACAAGATCCAGAAGAAGATCGTCCGCCGCTGGCTGCTGGTGGACAAGAAGCGTGTAGACGGCCGCTCCATGAACCAGATCCGTCCTCTGGCCGCCGAGGTGGGCGTACTGCCCCGGGTGCACGGCTCCGGCCTGTTTACCCGTGGCCAGACCCAGGTGCTGACTGCCGCCACCCTGGGCACCCTGTCCGAGGCTCAGATGCTGGACGGCATCGACAGCGAGACCTCCAAGCGTTACATGCACCACTACAATATGCCCGGCTTCTCCACCGGCGAGGCCAAGGCTGTCCGCTCCCCCGGACGCCGGGAGATCGGCCACGGTGCGCTGGCTGAGCGCTCCCTGATCCCTGTCCTGCCCTCCGAGGAGGAGTTCCCCTACGCCATCCGCCTGGTCTCTGATGTGGTCTCCTCCAACGGCTCCACCTCCCAGGGCTCTGTCTGCGGCTCCACCCTGGCTCTGATGGATGCCGGCGTGCCCATCAAGGCACCGGTAGCCGGTATCTCCTGCGGTCTGATCACCGCCGAGGACGGCTCCTGGGATACCATGATCGACATTCAAGGTCTGGAGGACTTCTACGGGGATATGGACTTCAAGGTGGCAGGCACCCACAAGGGTATTACCTCCATCCAGATGGATCTGAAGATCGACGGTCTGACCCCGGAGATCATTAAGCAGGCTCTGGCACAGACCCACGCAGGCCGGGACTATATCATCGACAATGTACTGCTCAAGGCCATTCCCCAGCCCCGTGCCGAGGTGTCCAAGTATGCCCCCAAGATGACCACCATGAAGATCGACCCGGACAAGATCCGGGAGGTCATCGGCAAGGGCGGTGCCGTCATTCAGAAGATCGTGGCCGACACCGGTGCCAAGATCGACATCGACGACGACGGCACCATCCACATCGCCGCCATCAACGAGGCCCAGGCCGAAGCCGCCCGTGCCGCCATTTCCGTCATCGTCTTTGAGCCGGAGGTGGGCGAGATCTACACCGGCAAGGTAACGGGCATCAAGGAGTTCGGCTGTTTCGTGGAGTACGCCCCCGGCAAGGAGGGCATGGTCCACATCTCCAAGATCACCAACCGCCGCCTGGAGCGGGTGGAGGATGCCGGTATCGAGGTCGGCTCGGTGGTCAAGGTCAAGTACCTCGGCCTTGACAAGAAGGGTCGCATGGATTTCTCCATCAAGGATGCCCAGTGAGTGTCTCACCCGGTGGGTGTTCCCTTCACACGGTAAATAACAGAAAGGAATGGTAAAGAATCATGGCTCACCCCAATGAAGATCGTTATGACCGTACCTATGATGCCCTGGAGGACAGTGCTGTCAACCGCCGTGCGGAGAAGAAGCGGATGCAACGGATCTCTGTGTTGGCCGCAGTGGGGCTTGTGGTGCTGTTGCTTCTCTGCCTGATCATTCTGGTGATCGGTACCATTGCGCAGCATGTATCCGGGCCGGAAGAGGAAAGCGGCGGCTTTGCCAAAGACAAGGTGCAATGGGGGAGCGTAACCGTCTCCCTGGAGGATGTGAAAAAGGGAGCACTGGTACTGTCCAACGATACCCACAGCTACTCCCTGTCCGACACCGATGCGTCCCTTTCCAAGATCTATGATTACCGTGCCACCCACCATAAAGGCACCATGCCCTACCAGCTGGCCGGTATGTCCCAGTACATGAACGGCGAGGCTCTGGCCGCTATGGATGCGTTCCTGACCGACTGCGCCGCCGCCACCGGAACCAACAGTGTGATCCTTCGTATGGCCTTCCTCACCACCGCCGAGCAGGTCACCTACCAAAGTTCCCTCCGTGACCACGCCAAGGACTACCTGACCGGCTACGGCTGTGACCTCCGGATCGCCGGGGACGGGGCCAGCTATGCTCTGACCACCAATGAGGCCGTCAACTCCTGGCTGAATGACAATGCGGCCAAGTACGGCTTCGTGGTGCGCTACCCTGCCGACAAGGCTGATGTCACCGGTGTGGCCGAGTACACCAACTACTTCCGCTATGTGGGCGTGCCCCATGCCACCTACATGAAGGAGAACAACCTCTGCCTGGAGGAGTACATACAGCTCCTGACCCAGTACACCAGCACCAATCGGCTGTCCGTGACGGCGGCCAGCGGCAAGGTGTACGAGATCTACTACTGTGCCGTCAGCGGGAACACCTCCGTCAGCTGTCCCACCAACTATGCCTACACCATCTCCGGCACCAATGCCGGCGGTGTGGTCGTCACCATAGACCGCTCCGCCGTGGTTCTCCCTGAGCCGGAGGGATCCGGTACCGATACCACCGCTGACACCTCCGCCGGGACCACCGCCGACACCGCCGCCGGGAGCTGACAGCTTCCCACAACAGCCGGTCTGACAGCACCGCCAGGTCACTGAAAAGCCCATCCACCCTGATCTGACAGTGTATGCGCATGTCGAGGTCACACATTCTGAAAAAGAGAGGTATTCATGATGAAATGCTTTATCCGTATGCTCCCCCCGGCACTCCTTGCATTGGTGCTGATGCTTTCCTGCGTAGCCTGTGACAACACGCCGCCCGCCGGCACGGAAACAGACCCTGCCCAGGGCGTCACTACAGATACCAACGGCGAGGTGATCACCGACAAGGAAGCCGGCAACACCTCCGGTGCCCAGGACACCTCCGGCACGCCGGATACTCCTGCGACACCCACCACAATCAAGATGACCTTTAACGGCACCACCGTGTCCGGTGCGCCGGAGGGTACCATCACCGTGGACAACAACAGCAGTGCTTTCGTCATTGTGAAGGCAGGCACCTATGAGCTGACCGGAGACCTGAGCAACGGCCAGGTGCGGGTGCAGGTGGCAAAGACAGAGAAGGTCACACTGATCCTCAACAACTTCACCGCCTCCTCCTCCACCACCGCTCCGCTGTATATCGCCAGTGCCGACAAATGCACCATTGAGCTGGCCGCCGGTTCGGTCAACCGCCTGACGGATGCGGCTACCTATGTGTACGCCGATCCCACAGAGACCAAGCCCAACGCCTGCCTGTACTCTTCCGAGGATCTGACCATCAAGGGCAGCGGCTCGCTGATCGTACAGGGCAACTACAACAACGGCATTGGCAGTAAGAATGACCTGGAGATCAAGAGCGGCACCATTACCGTCACCGCCCCCAACAACATTGTCAAAGGTGGGGACAGCGTGACCATCAGTGGCGGTTCCCTGACCCTCTCCGGCGGGGAGGACGGCATCAAGACCGACAGCGAGGAACAGACCAAGGGCTTCATCCTGATCTCCGAGGATGCCAAGGTGGACATCACCTGCCTGGATGATGCCATTCAGGCCACCCAGAGCGTGACCGTGGAGTCCACAGCCCGCATCACCTACGCCGCCGCAGGCGACGCTGTGAACTGCCCCGGTGTCATCAATGTGGCGGAGGGGTCTATGACCGCTAAATAAGCCGGATGGCACAATAAGTAAAAAACAGGGGGCACCGCCCCCAAACCGTACCGAAGGACATTTCATGCGAAGTCCTTCGATACCGGGATCTTTCTGAAAGAGATCTGAATTCAGAAATGATCCCGGAGAGGTTTGGGGCGGTGCCCCTTTTTCTTTTCTGCGGTATACCCCGTGTGGTTTACTGTGTCCCGTCCTCCGCCTCGGCTTCCGGATCGTCCGGATCCTCCCCGGAGGACAGCTGGTTCTGCAACATCATGTCCTTGACCTTCATCAGGCGGGTGGTGTTGCCCCGTTCGTTCTCCTCCAGCTTCATCTTGATGGAGCGGATGGTCTCCAGGTAGCGGGGCATCATGATATACTCCAGGGCATTGACACGGCGGCGGGTCTTTTCGATCTCCTCGGCCAGCATCTGGGCGGTCTTCTCCATCTCGGCCAGCCGCACCATGTCCTCCAGCACCCCGTTCAGTGCCCGGAGGGAGGCATCCAGTTCCCCGGAGGTGAAGGCCATGCCGTAGTTGAAGCTGTCCCCGAAGGCATCGCTCCCCCCATTGCCCGTCACCTCCAGGGTGAATACCGGGACCGTGACACTCATGACATTCTTGTATGTCACATCCAACTGGCCTTCCTTTTTGGGCAGGATCAGGGCCTCTTTGAGCATATTCGGGCTACTGGCGGCGCTGGCGACGCTGAAGGCTCCCTGTACACCGGCCAGAGACTCCTCCACCTTTTCCCGCAGGGCTTTATTCTCCCGCACCACCTCCAGGAACTTCTTCATCAGCTCATCCCGCTTATCCTTCAACAGCTTGTGCCCCCGACGAGCGGTGGTATAACGAGCCTGGATCTTCTTCAGCTCCATCCGGGTGGGATTCACTCTTAATTCAGCCATGGCACTCCCTCTTTTTGCTTTTTTTCACATTCAACGCCCTCTTCAGTCCCGCCGCTCCCGGCGGATGGATGTCGTCACTGGTCGGCAGTCAGGCGGATGGACTGGATATACATCACATCGCCCGGCGTGCAGGCATCAAAGAAGTCAATGCGAAGGGTATTGATGGTACCCGTCCAGTAGGACAGGTCGGACATTTTGATCTTCATGGTATGGTATTCGCCATCCACGATCAGGTTCTGCATGACCTGGTAGGCGGCACTGGGTGCTGTCACATCCCCCACGCAGACGAACACCTGCAGGCGGGTCGCCTTGGAGGATACATCCGTAGGCACCATGTAGGTGATCTCCAGGTAGTCGTAATCTGCGGTATCCAGAGGATCGGCTGAACTGCCGTACCCGATGGCGAGGATGGGGTCAATGACGGGAATATCCGTGACCGTCAGCTTGATGGCCTCGCCGGCCGCCTCCACTATGCAGTTGTTGGTACCGGAGATGGCCTCCTGGGTCTTGACATGGCTGAAGTCCAGGTTTGTATAATCCATCACCTCTGTGGTGAAATGGCCCTGCGTGGCATCCGCCGTCACCACCACATGAACCACAAAGCTCATACCCCGGCAACTGACCACCACATCCGTCTCGCCCACAGCCTTGGCGGAAATGATACCGGATGCGTTCACAGTGATAATGGAATCGTCATACCCCTCGTAGGTCACGACCTCGTCCGAATCCTGTACGAACAGCTCGGTGAAGGTTCCGTTGGCCCACTTGATCTGCCCCCGGATCTGAGGACGGAAGAGACTGCGCTCATTGTAGGCGATGACATAGGTATCCCGCACCGGCTCAAAGCCCACGGCCTCTGTGGCAGAGCCAAGCTCATCGGTCTCGGTGATCTTGACAAAGAATACATTGGAAAGATCCCCGTAATGAACCGTCACTGTGGTCTCTCCGACCCCCACAATGGTCACTTTCCCGGTCTCGGAAATGGTGATCACATTCTCGTCGTAATCCGAGAAGGACAGCAGTTCATCGCCCCGACTCACCTCTTTCGCTGTAAAGTAGGTATCATAGGTATTCACCCGCAGAGGGAACCTACCCATGTCCAAGCTGTACTGATACACATCCTGGAAAGTGCGCACCATGGCGATATACCGTTCGTCCGCAGGAAGCAACTCTGCCCGGTTGTCCGGGTCGGGAATGTTGGCCTTTTTCCACTCGGCGTTCAAATCGTTGCCGTCAGACAGAACCAGGGTGATCGGCTGGACACGAGTATTCCACAAGCCCCAGTCATCGCCATAAGCGTAGATCACACGGAGCTTCTCTGCGTCCTCGGTGATGCGGATATGGCCGTTGGGACGGCTGGAAATACCCGCATTATGCAGGTGGGAGTATGTGCCCTCCCGCACGCCGTCCACCAGTCCAAAGGTCAGGCCGTCGTTGGACTCATACACGGCCAGCCAGGAGGAAGCCCCCATTCTGTCGGCGGTGCATACACCTACGAACTTGCCCCACTCCTCCACATACTTGATGTCCAGGGAGTCATTGTTCCCCTTCTTGCAGGCCTGACCGTGGAAGGTCAGGGTGGCCGGCCAGTTCTCATCGGTGGCGTCAGCCGTGGCTACCATGCAGTAGTTGCCGGAGGGAGAGGAGGAGGTGTAGTACATATACAAAGTGCCGTTCAACTCCACGAAGCTGGGCTCTCCGATACCCCAGCTCTGCCAGTCCTCATCAAAGTAGACGATAGGCTGAGGCTCCGAACCACCCCAACCGGAACCGTTCCACTTCTCAAAGGGGCCGTCCGGATTCTTGGAACGGGCTACGAACAGATTGTTACACATTCCGCTCTTATTCAGCGTAGAAGTGTAACCCAGGTAGTAATACCCGTTGAAGTACACCACGCCGGGGTCACAGCAGGAGTAGTGATCCATGGCATTCTGGGTGGGGGTCAGCACCACCTTTTCGTTCTCCCAGGTCACTCCACCGTCCGGGGAATGGCGGTAGGAGATCCAGTCCCACTCGCCGGAGATGGTACTCACGCAGGCGAAGTAGGCATCCACACTGCCGTCCTCGTTGTACAGGTAGGTACAGCCGTAGCGGTAGCCCCACTCCTTGCCCTGGGTCAGCAGGTAAATATCATAGCCGTCCTCGGCGATGGCCATATCCGCCACCTTGGAGGTGTCCGGCTCCACCAGCTCGATCCTCGTGGCATCGAAATAGTTGGTGGTCTCCGGCTCAGGCTCTGTTTCTGTTTCTGTTTCTTTTTCTGTCACGGTCTCTGTCACTGTCTCTGTTTCGGTCACTGAAACTGTCTCCGGCTCCGTTGGCTCCTCGGCAGGAGCGGTGGTGACATCTGTGGTCGTGTCAGACACGGCTTCGGTTCCGGTCTCGGTAGTGTTGCCTCCGCCGGTACAGCCGGCCAGCAGGCAGAGTGTCAGAATCAGGGTAAGCCCCGTCAGGATCAAAACAAGCTTCTTCATACGCATGATTCTCCTTTTCCCTCCGTATTGAGATACAGCTCTTTTTGGTGGTTCCCGGCCCCGGGACGGGCACAGGAACAGTCGTGTGAGTTCAAGTCAGTTCAGGCAGCTTTCTTCCGGTCGCCAGCGCAATGCAACGCTCTCCGGCCCGGTTGACAGCGCAGTAGAAGTGGTACGGCACCCCGTCACGGAAGACCAGGCTGACCTTGTGGGCAAAGACATCCTCGAAGGGCTCCTGCCCCCGGATCAGCGGCTCCCCCTCCCAGCGGGTCCAGTGAACCAGATCGTAGGAGGCGGCGAAGGTGTTCCAGGTGACGCCGTCCCGCAGGACGAAGTAAAGCATGATGTACAGCTCCCCTTGCCGGAGGATCAGCGGATCTCCGGTGATTTGGGCACCCGGCTCGGCGATAATACATCCGTCCCCGAACCGCCGCCAATGCTCGCCATCGTCGGATACCGCCAGGAAAATGGTCTCCACATCATCCGCATCCTTGGCATTGTAGGCGTTGACATAGCGATGACCCAGCGTCAGCCGGTCGTCGATGAACAGGTCGCTTTTGTACAGCGTTTTGCGCTCCCCGGGGCGGCTGTCCGGGTCATGGGGAGACAGGATGGGACGGTCAAACCGGGTGTAGGTGGCCGGATCCAACAGATCCTCCGCCCGGCATTGCCCCATCATCAGGGGATCCGTTTCGTAGCCGTCCAGATTGCCACCGAGGTAGGAAAAGTAGTATGCTCCGTTGACCTTCCGGATGCGGAAATCCCCGTCCAGATCGTTGTCGATATAGGCGGCATAGGCGGCGCACTGCTTGGCATCCCAGACCGGGCGTTCCGACCGGCGCAGGATGGGGAACAGCACCTCCCAGTGAAGCAGGTCGGTGCTCCTCGCCAGGTAGGACTCATACCCGGAGGTCTCCACCTGCCTGTCGATCCGGATGAAGGACATATACCAGGCATCCCCCAGGCGGAAAACCGAGGGGGAATCGCACAGAGCACCGTCCAGCTTCATCACCGGGCCGTACTTGTACGGGGTACGCAGTTCTTCATATACCCTCCGCAGGACATCGGCGGGAACGGCATGATCAAGCCGAGGCATGGGTCAGTCCTCCTTCGGCCAGTACTTCTCAACCAGCTCCGGCTTGATACGCTTCATCTCGGAGCGGGGCAGGATGGACAAAAGCTTCCAGCCCAGATCCAGCGTCTCCTCAATGGAGCGGTTCTCATTGAAGCCCTGGTTGATATACTGCTCCTCAAAGGCATCGGCAAACTTGGCATACAGCCGATCCATGGGGGTCAGGGCGGCCTCGCCCAGCACCACCATCAGCTCCTTGGCCTCCTTGCCCCGGGCATAGGAGGAGAACAGCTGGTTCATGGTGCCTGCGTGATCCTCCCTGGTCTTGCCCGCGCCGATACCCTTATCCTTCAGACGGGACAGAGAGGGCAGGACATCCACGGGGGGCATATAGCCCTTCCGGTACATTTCCCGGGACAGAATGATCTGCCCCTCGGTGATATATCCGGTCAGGTGGGGGATGGGGTGAGTCTTGTCATCCTCCGGCATGGTC
>CAMEON010000045.1 GCA_945929845.1 uncultured Clostridia bacterium
CACGCCGATGTCGGTCAGATCCTTCAGGAGCTCGTCGTTCTCTTCCACGATCTTCTTATTGAAGTAGAAGACCCGACCGTCCAGCACATACTCAATGGTGTTTCCCTCCACCGGGGCAGGCAGGAGGAAGTCGCCCTCATTGACATTGATGGCGGAATGGCGTACGCCCAGGATCTTTGCATCCTGTGCGTCAGAGATCTGCAAGCCCTTTTTGGTCTCCACCTGGGGGTAGGGGTAGGTGCGGGGTGCATCGGTGATGGACTCCACATAGCGTTTGCCGGGTACGGTCTGCCCCCCGGCGGTCAGTACATACCGCAGGCAGATGCCGTCCCGCCCGGCGGCATCCCGGGGCAGGGAAAGGGTGGCCTGCCCGGCGGGCATCGGCAGGGTGATCAGCGGGTCTGTCTCCGTCCCATACAGCGGACTGTATACGGATAGGTCGGCGGGTTCTGCCAGCGGTTCATCCAGGGTGAGACGGATGGTATCTGCCGTGGCGGAAATGGATTGGATCTTCATAAAAGCAACCTCCTTTGCGTATCGCTTTCGGTACATTTTCTTGCTTCTTGCTTTTGCGCACTTGCGTGCCTGGTCACGACCCGGCGGCACGATTGTGCGGCACTATTGTGCAGGCACTATTGTGCCATACTTTCCCGCCCTTGTCAAGGGGGATGCGTGAAAAAGCGAACTCTTTTTTCACTTGAGATGTTACAGTTCAGGCAAAGTACGGGAGAACGCCTGGGAGCTTCTTGAACTGGCGCATCCGGCTTGCCGGTGACGACCGTTCGGTTCTTCTCAGGAAGACACCAGGCGTTCGTCCGCACTCTACTTGAACAGTAACCTTGAGATCGCCCTGACGGTGCATCCGGTGAAAGCAACAAAAGCCCGCTGGGGAGATGTCCTCCCGGAGCGGGCTCTTGCTATATGAATGGTGGCTCCTCGTCGGTGGCAGGGCGTGCCCCTCACTCTGTGGCTGTTGCTTCCGACGGATCCATACGGAAGCCGGTGACATAGACCGCTACGGTACGGGCGGGGTCAGCGGCGACGCCCAGACGGTACAGGCCGTCGGCGGGAGCCGTGAAGGACAGGGAAGCGGATTGCCAATCCCGCCCCTTGAAGTAGCCCCCGGGGGCCTGGGTCAGGTCGGCGGAGGCGATGTCCCGACCCTGGGTGTCCCGGACGAAGGCCGTGAAGCTACCCCCGGCCTTGTAGCGGAAGGTCATGGTGTGGGCACCGGCGGTCAGGAACAGACCCTGCCACAGGTCACAGTCCTTGCCCCGGCATGGCCGCAGGGTGGCACAGTTCTCGCCGTACAGAGCCACCTGTTCCACGGTACTCCGGTCGGCGTAGGACCAGTTGGACAGCCCGGTCACCCAGCCGGGGTTGCGCTCCGCCGGGCGGCGGTTGAAGTCCCCGTACTCAAAGTCCGAGGGGCTGTGACAGCCCAGGTCGTTGTCAAAGTTGGTGATCCGCAGAAGCTGGATGCCCAGGGGACTGCGCAGCTCGCAGTCGTGGATATGCAGGTTCTTGATGGGAGAGAAGTCGTCCGTCTCGGAGCAGTCAAAGGGGAACACGCCGTAGTACGGGTTATCCAGCCAACCGCCAATGGACAGACGGCCCTCCAGCACGGTGTCAAAAATATGAATGTCATTCACTTCCGCCCGGGACAGGTCGGGGGCATCGGTGCCCCAGACGCAGAAGGAGATGGCACTGGCGGTGAAGGTGTAACAGCTGAAGCGGGCGTGGGACAGCTCCAGATGGTGGGTGCCGTGATCCCAGCCGGGGTAGGAGAAATTCCACAGCATGTCCCGGGGGTCATTGTAGTTGGCGGACAGGCAAAGCCCGTCATCGTTATTGTTCATCATGATGCGGGTCATGCGCACGCCGTCGGAGCCGCAGGGCCACATACCGTCGGCGCCGGTGCATTTCGCCTGATCCATGACTACATTGGCGATGTAGGCCTGTTGCAGGCTGTTCAGGATCATGAAGGGTGCGCTGGAGCGGAGGATGGTCAGGTCACGAACCTCCACCTGCCGGCACTCCACCAACCCTAAGGGGATGGTGTGCATCCGGTCACAGCACCCGATACACACATTGTCCCCGATGAAGCGGAAGTGCCCGTCCCGGCTCCGGCTCTCGGTGTCGCACATCCGGATGGTGCCGGGGCCGGTGACCTTCACGCAGTCCTCCCGGAAGGCATACAGCAGAGGGCAGTTGCCGGAGGAGTGGTTGGCCGGCCAGTTGACACCGGTCATGGACACATTGTGGCCGAACCGGGGCAGGATCCGGTAGTGACTCATGTCATCCGACTGCCAGAGGATGGCCCCCTCCCCGATGTGCAGCTCCACCCGGCTGGGCAGGCGCAGGTTGGATACCACATACCGCCGCCCGTAGCCGGGGGTGCAGGCCGGCGTGTCCCCGCCGGGGAGAACCACCCGTCCACCGGTCAAGGCCGCCGCATCCAGTGCCGCCTGGATGGCTCCGGTGTCATCGGTGTACCCGTCTCCCACCGCACCGAAGGCGGGGTCTGTCACCACATAGTCCACCTCCGGCAGGTCAAAGGCGTAGGGGTTCCCCTCCGGACATACAGCCTGCCAGTTCTGTATGGTGGCACGGCCATCCAGAGGCAACAGCTCTCCCGCCGGGGTGCGCACGGCCCCGATGAACTGGGAGCAGACCCTTGTGACCTTCCCCCGGTGCAAAGGGGCAGTCAGCGTCAGATGCCCGTCCCCGGGGACGGTGCCCACGGCCACCCGCTCCAGGGCAGACAGGGTCTCCTCGTCCTCATCTATCACATCCAGGAAACCGTCATACACCGACAGCTCACTGCCGCAGAGGGCGGGATCCAGGGCGCAGACCAGTCGGATCCGGTCGGTGGCCGGGTCGGCGGTGCAGGAGAGGAACCGCCCGGCGGTGGATCGGATGGGTGCCTCCTGCTCAAAGGAGATCTTGTACAGCCGCAGGGTGCAGGGTCTGTCCGGACAGAGAGCCAGCCCGGTCAGCCGCCGGGGGTCACCCAGCTTTCCCTGGGTGCCGGGGCAGTCGGACAGGTTGAGAAACAGCGTCCTGGGCTCGGTCAGGCCGGAGAGCGGGAAGGTCTTGCGGTTTTCCCCGGTGAAGTCGCTGTCCGCCTCGGTGCGGAAGGCCACCGTCAGGGAGATATCCGGCACATCCGCCTCCATCCGCAAAAGCAGGGTGTTCTTGACCGGCAGGAACACATCGCACAGGGTGTCCGCCCCGTCCGTCAGATCCGGGAACAGGATCTGCGCCCCGGCCCCGCATACGCAGGTCAGCACGCCGTCCCGGTGGGTCAGGGAGGCATTCACTCCGCTGAACAGAGCCTCCATGCCACTGCCCTTGAGGGTGAAGTCCACCTCCATGCCGGCCTTGACGGTGTCCAGCTTGATGACCCGTTGCCAACCGGGGGCGGCCTCCTGAATCACATAGGTGAAGCGGATGGCCTCCACCGACGGGAGAATATCCTCCCCGGAGAAGTTGAAGAACAGACGGTTGAACCCGTAGTCGGTGAGCTGAACCGTCCGGTCGCAGATGCGGCCGCCGCCAAGGAGGGAGACGGTGAGGAAGGAGTGGCTGATCAGCTGAGGATCAGGGCGTTCCACAAAGTACATATTCTCCTTGACATTCTTGAAGTACTGGCTGTCCCGCGCCCCGTCGTAGGCCGAGAAGGTGAAGGTCAGCGTCGGGGTCTTTCGCAGGTCAACCGCCTGCTCCAGCCGGCAGGTAAAGCTCAGGGTGTGGCAGGCCAGACCCTCCGATTCCTCCCCGGCCAGAAGGCGCAGACAGTGGGTGCCCTCGGACACAATGTCCGGTGCCAGCGGCTCCACGGCTATGCCGCAGATACCCTGCTCGGCGGTCACTTTGTCCGCCTCTCCGGGTCTGGAGAAGTCCAGCAGGGTGGTGATATGTTGCAGGTACAGCCGACGGCCGGCAACGGCATTTCTTGATACTTCCATGGCAAAACTCCTTTTCAGGTTGATTCATCGGGACTGTGTGGCGATCAGTTTATTCTGTAGTAGATCCGGTAGCGGAAGGAGGTTGGCTTTTCCATACCCGTGTACGGATCCTCCGGTTCTGTGGTGAACTGTGTGTCCAGAATTTCCTGCACCCGTTCATTGATGGCAGGCATATTCAGCCGATCCAGGATGACAATATTCACCTCATCCAGCTGGTTGAGCAGCTGTTGGGAGAACCAGCTGTCCTCCTCGATAAAGTTGTACTGATCCTGGGCAAAGGCAGGCCCCTTGGGGGAGTGTTTGGTCAGGCCGTAGAACTTGTTCTCCCCATTGAAGCCAAGGAACTGGTATGTGTCCTCGCCGTAGTAGTCCAGCAGGGCATCCACATAGTTGGCCTGGCTGACGATGGACGCATACTTGTCGCTGTAATCCCCGGCGAAGGCAATGTCGGTCTGGGGTTTCAGGAGGATGAGCAGAAGCAGTCCGGCTACCGCTACGGCCTGGGGGCGGAACCGCTTTTCCGCTGTGGTATCCACCAGGATCCGGCAGGCCAGCAGGATGACCAGGATGTACAGCGGAGCCGCAAAGATGTAGTGATGGTTATAGTACTGCCCGCCCAGCCCCACACAGAAGGAGGCGGAGAACAGGGCGATCCCCATGGCCAGCCCCCGCCAGAGGCGGCGCTGGATGGAAATCTCACGGGCACAGAATACCCCGGCGTGCAGGATCAGCAGGACAGACAGCAGGATGATCCACAGGAGCGGTTTGGAAAAGGCTGAAATATTGGCGGTGATCTTGTCAAACTGAAGCATCCGGGAGAACGGCGAGCCATACACGGACAGATGGTTGCCGAACATATTGGCCAGGTATATCCGGAAATATTCCGGCAGGACACCGCAACAGAGCAGCAGGACAAGGGCCATCACCCCGCCGGTGCACATGGGTACCACAGTCCGTGACAGGAAGTCCCGGGGGGAGTCCAGGAGGAGCAGGCTTCCGGCCACAGCCATCAGGGCAAACGGCTCCTTCATCATCACGCCACACATGGCGAAGAAGGCCGCCAGAAGCGTCCAGGTCAGGGGGCGGACGCATTTTTTCCTGTAGGAAGGGCTGCTCCGACTGTCACCTTTCTCCCATTGAATGTGCATGATGGCCCAGAAGTACAGGCCGATGAAGGCGGCACCCATGTTCTCCACCTGGAAGCCGCCACTGCGCATCTCACAGTACAGCATCAGGAACATCCCCAACAGCCAGGCGAAGCCGGTATACAGCAGGATCTTTTCCACTGGCAGCTTCTTTTTCAGGCAAAGCTCCAGCGTGCTTACCGCCGGGAGCAGGCCGATGACCAGCATGCAGAGCAGACTGCACACATTGCACAGGATGGTGCCGTCGGTCAGCCCCAGAGACAGGGCGGAGATCAGAAACACGCCCACCGGCTTGTTCTCATACAGACCGCTGTAGGGCTTGATCCCGTTCAGTATGCCCCGACCCACTGTCCAGTACAGCGGCGCATCGGCGGTGTAGGCGTGATTCAACTCGTAGGAAAAACAGCGGGAGAGGATCCTGCCGGTGAATAAGACCAGAATGATAAGAAAAACAGCCAGTGCGCAGAGGGTTACGACCCGGGTCATGCGGTCTTGCATTTTGCTTTTCTTTTTCATAGTATGTTGCGTTGTCCTTTCCGGCTGAAATACAGCCAACTACAGGTTCACCTGCCCCGGAATTCGCCGGGGGTGTGACTCAAAGCGTGCTGGGGTTGAAATCCACGCTCAAGAGGGGGCGGCTCCGGCCACCGGTGCCAGTGCCGGTGGAAAAGTCCGAGAGCAGGGCGGCGAAGAACTGCCTTGACCGCTTGTTCAGCCGACACTTGACCACCATCCGCATCCGGTACACATTGTCCACCCGGTACACCGGGGCCTCAAAGGGGCCGAAGGTCTGGAGGGGTACATCCGGGAACTTCGCCCGCAGGCCCACATCCATCTCCTGGGACAGGCGCAGGCTGGCTTTCTGAAGCTCCTTTTCGTCCGGGGAGGTTAAGGTCAGGAGGGCAATGTCGCAGAAGGGCGGGAACACCAACAGCCGCCGCAGTTTGATCTCCTGGGCAAAGAAGGCCGGGTAATCCTGGGCGCAGGCCAGTCGGATGATGTCGCTGTCCGGGTTCATGGTCTGGATGATGGCCAGCCCCGGCTTGTCCGCCCGACCCGCCCGGCCAATGACCTGGGTCAGAAGGGAGAAGGTGCGCTCCCCAGCCCGGTAGTCGTCCAGGTACAGGGACATATCCGCCAGGAGCACGCCCACCAGCGTCACATCCGGGAAGTCGTGCCCCTTGGTCACCATCTGGGTGCCCAGCAGGATGTCCGCCTCATGGCGGCGGAAGCCGCCCAACAGCTCCCGGTAGGCCGCCTTGGTGCCGGTGGTGTCTGCGTCCATCCGCATGACCCTGGCCCCCGGCACGAGGGAGGCCAGCTCCTGTTCAATCCGTTGGGTGCCGTACCCCATGCGCACAAGGTGCGGGGAGCCGCAATCCGGGCAGGCGGCAGGGTAGGGAAGACGGGTGCCGCACCAGTGACAGACCATGTCCCCCTCGGTGTAGCCCCCGTGCCTTGTGTGGTAGTTCATGGCTACGGAGCAGTGGGGGCAGGTGATGGCCTTGCCACAGCTCCGACATACCACCTGGGTGCTGTACCCCCGGCGGTTGATGAAGAGCACCGCCTGCTCCCCCCGATCCACCACCCGGCGCAGCTCTGCCACCAGCTCCTGCCCCAGGGGGGCGGTGTTGCCGGACTGCGGCTCCCTGCGCATATCCGCAATATGTACCGCCGGCAGGTGGGCTGCCCCGTAGCGGTTCTTCATGGTGATCAGGGTGTACTTCCCCTCCATGGCCTTCTGGTAGCTTTCCAGGGAGGGGGTGGCCGAGGCCAGAAGCAGGAGGGCAGACCCGGCGGCACAGCGGAACCGGGCGATGTCCCGGGCGTGGTACTTGGGGTTCATGTCCGACTTGTAGGTGTGCTCCTGCTCCTCGTCCATGACGATCATGCCAAGATTCGGCACCGGGGCGAAGACGGCGGAGCGGGTACCCACCACCACCGGGGCCTCCCCGCTCCGGATGCGGCGGTAGGATTCCAGCCGCTCCCCCTGGGCGAGGTTGGAGTGGATGACAGCCACCCGATCCCCGTAGCGGGCACGGAACAGGGACAGCACCTGGGGGGTCAGTCCGATCTCCGGCAACAGCATGATGACACCCCGGCCACGGGACAGCATCCGGTCGATCATGGACAGGATGACGCAGGTCTTACCGGAGCCTGTCACCCCGTGCAGAAGGGCGGCCTTGGGCTGTCCGCTGTCGCACAGGGCGGACAGCACCGCCACCGCTTCCGCCTGCTCCTCGTTGAGAACAAAGGGCGGGGGCGCAGGTGCCTGTACCTCCGTGCTTTCCTCCGGTTGGGTCGGAGCCACCTCCTCGGAGGTGAGCGGACCCCTCATCGTCAGACACTTGAAGGAGGATGCCCCGGCTCCGGTCTGCGTCCGCAGTGCGGCGATGCCCATCCGTCCCCCGGCGGCGATCAGTGCCTCCAGTACCTTCCGCTGGGCGGGGGAGGTCAGGCGCACCGCCCGCACCTCTCCCCGCAGGATGGCCTCCACCTCGGCCAGCGGACGGGCCAGGGTCAGGAAGACCTCCGGCTCCGGCTTCCGCTTCTCCTCCGGCGTGCGGGTGTCCGGCTGGCGGACGGACAGCTCCTTTTCGACAAGCCCCCGCTGGCACAGCCGCTCCAGCGCACCGCTGGCCTGGGCGCCGAACCGACTCCGGACAGCCTGGGCGGAGGTGCCCCCTCTGGCCTGGATGTGCTCATACACCAGCAGATCCCCCGCCGACAGGGAGGCCATGCCCTCCGGCGATCTGTCCGGTACAGCCCGGTAGTATTCGGCCAGACTGGCCAGAGCCGGGGCAGGCACCACCGTGCGCACCGCCTCCCCCATGGTACACAGGGTGATCTCCTTGAGGTAGAAACACAAAGAGAGCTGTTCCCCGGACAGGGACAGCCTCTCATGACAGATACCCCCCACCGGCTTGAGCTGATCCGGCTCCAGCTGGGGGGGTAGCTCCTCCCTGGTGCAGACCTGTGCGGTCAGAGCCAGCTTCTTGCGGTTGCCCTTCCCAAAGGGAACCGCAACAAAGGTCCCCGGGCAGATACTGCCGCCCAGGGAGCGGGGCACATAGTAATGGTACATACGGTCGATGCAGAAGGGACAGTCCAGCAGGTACACGCCCACATAGCGATCCGCAGATCCGCTGGCTGTCCCCGTGCCTGTGCCGGACTGGCGTATAGATGCGGTGGGTTCCGTCACTGGTGTTGCTGGTCTTGCTGGCGTGGGCATAGGGTGTGCCTCCTTGACGGAAATGGGTGTCAGAGTTTACTGACTGTCAGGTGCGGTGTCTGCATCCTCCAGGTTATCGTCCGGCTGATCCTCCGGCTCCGGGTTCCCATCGGCTTCTCCCTCCGGTTCGTCACCGTCCTCCGGGACATCCTCCCCGTCCTCCTCCGTCATATCGGCTTCCTCCCCGGCGGTAGCATCGGCATCGTCCACGGGCAAACGGTTTTCCCCATCCTCGGCCCGCAGGTCAAAGTCTTCGTCCTCCCGCTCGTAGCTTTGCAGTCCTTCCAGGATGGCCTGCTCCTCCTTCTCCTGCTCCTCCGGGGACTTGTGGGTGATGACGTACTCCCCGTCATAGATACGGTTGATGGCCACATTGACTGCCTTCTCGTCCCGCAGCTCCCGGTCGATCATGGCATTCAGCGGCCGGTCTGTCTCCTTGTTCCCGGTGATGGCACGCTCCGCCTCGGTGCGCTGGCGGACATACTCGTTGGTGATCCGGCGGGCGCACTTGGCGGTGGCCAGGGCGATCTCGTATCGGTTGTACTTACCTTGGGACAGGTCGTTGATGGATGGAAAAATCATAGCTTCATTTATCTCCTTGCTTCTGAATCTTGGGGGGAATGGCTGTCGGCCTCTTCCTCGGCCTCGGGGCTCATGTCCTCGGCAGGCTCGGCGGTGTCGCTGTCGGCTCCGTTGTCCAGCCGATTGGCGATGGTCTCGGCCTGCAGGGCTGAGAGGATGACATGCTCCGAATCGGTGATGATCACCGCCCGGGTCTTGCGCCCGCAGGTCACATCAATGACCCGCCCGTCGTCCTTGGCATCCTGGATCAGCCGCTTGATGGGGGCCGAGTCCGGGCTGACCAGGGTGACGATGCGATCCACGGCTACCATATTCCCGTAGCCTATATTGATGAATTTCATGGGTTACATCCTTTCCTTGCGTATCTGTTCGGTTCGGTTCCGCTTTCCCGGGTGTCACTCAATATTCTGGATCTGTTCCCGGATCTTTTCCAGCTCGCTCTTGATCTCGGCCACCGTCCGGGCCATGTCGGCATCGGCGCACTTGGAGCCGATGGTGTTGACCTCCCGGTTGGTCTCCTGGAGCAGGAAATCTATCTTCCGCCCCACCGGCCCCTCGGCGGCGAACAGACCCTCCAGGGTGTCAAAGTGGGATGCCAGCCGCACCAACTCCTCATCCACGGCCACCCGGTCCGCATACAGGGCGCACTCGGTGAGCAGAAGGCTCTCATCCACTGTGACGCCCGCCGTGCGCATGATGCCACGGAGGCGTTCCTCAAACCGGTCACGGAAGGTGCGGATGTTGCTCTCGGAGCGGTCGGCCAGGGTGCGGGCCATGGCCCGGATGCCGGTCAGCTTGGCGGTCAGGTCGGCCTGTAGGCGACGGCCCTCCCGGGAGCGATCGGCCAGGAATCCTTCGGCGGCACGGGTCAGCACCGGGGCGACGAGTGCCCAAGCCGCCTCCTCCGCCTCCGCTGAGGAAACTGCCTCCTCCTTCACGGGAACCATAACCCCGGGCAGGGCCAGGAGGCGGGAGACGGTCAGGTCGTTGTCCACGCCGGGCAGTGCCCGGGACAGGGCGGCGGCGGCTTCCGCATACCGCCGGGCACAGTCCATGTCCAGCTCCAGGGGCGGGGTGCCGTCTCCGGCGGCCGGGGCGGACAGGGTGACGGTCACATCCACCTTGCCCCGGGCCACGCCGGCGGCGGTCAAGGTCGCCTTGATGCGCTCCTCCAGGGCCCCCAGCGTGCGGGGCAGGCGGATGCTCCAGTCCAGGTACCGGCTGTTGACCGACTTGATCTCCACCGTGATCTCCCGGCCGTCGCCGGCGGCGGTCTCCCGGCGGAAAGCTGTCATACTCCTCATGCATTTTTCTCCCGTCTGTTTTTCTGATGCCCAAGCGTGCAGATCCTTCTGCCGGGCGGATACGGAGTCCGCCCCCACATACAGAATTATTGTACTACAAATGCGCCGGTTTGTCAACCATTTTGCCTCATTTTTGTATTGAATGACTTGTAAAATTCTAACAGACGATTGTTGCTTTGGGCAAAATGACATATATTCCGGGGCGTTGGCTTGCTGTCCTGCCTGTGGAGCCGGGAAGGGACAGAAAATGGGGCATTTTGCTGATTTGCCCAATAGAGGTTGTGGAAGGCTGACAAAAATTTTATGTAAAAATATGCGTTTCCCCCTTGTCAAGAAGCTGAAAATGGTGTATAATAAAATGTAATTGTGAATTTCAGTGATCCGGGTGTGCAAAACCGGGCACAAACAAATGGAGGTATAACACAATGGTAGTAGCAGGCGATTTCAAGAACGGTCTGACCTTTGACATGGACGGGGATGTGTACCAGGTCATCGAATTCCAGCATGTCAAGCCCGGCAAGGGCGCCGCATTCGTCCGGACAAAGATGAAGAACATCATGACCGGCGCCGTCACCGAGAGAACATTCAACCCCACCGACAAGTTTGAGAATGCGTACATCGAGCGCAAGGATATGCAGTACTCCTACGATGACGGCGATCTGTACCACTTCATGGACACCGAGACCTGGGAGGAGACCCTGATCCCCCATGACCAGGTGGATGACAACTTCAAGTTCGTCAAGGAAGAGATGATGTGCAAGATCAGCTCCTACAAGGGCCGCATCCTGGGCGTGGAGCCTCCCACATTCGTGGAGCTGGTGGTCACTTCTACCGAGCCCGGCTTCGCAGGGAACACCGCCACCAACACCCTGAAGCCCGCCACCCTGGAGACCGGTGCCGTCATCAAGGTGCCGCTGTTCATCAACGAGGGAGAGAAGCTCAAGATCGATACCCGCACCGGCGAGTACCTGTCCCGGGCCAACTGATCCCCTCCCCGTAAGCCCATGGGGTCTTTGTCCGACCCCGGTACGGTAGCATAAAGAAAGGAAGGAAAACCATGGCAATCACTGAGAAGGCAATGTATGTCAAGGGTCTGTGCGACGGCATGGAGCTGGATAAGAGCACCAAGGAGGGCAAGGCGATCGCCGCCCTGCTGGATCTGGTGTCCGAAATGGCCTCCGCTATGGATGAGATGGAGACCAAGCTCAGCAACTTGGAGGACTATGTGGAGGAGCTGGACGAGGATCTCGGCGATGTGGAAGAGGTTCTGGTGGACGGCGACGATGACATGTACGAGGACGAGGACGAGGACGAGGACGAGGATGACCTGTGCGACGGCGACTGCGAGAACTGCGACTTTGATTGTGACGCTGACGACGAGGACGGCGAAGAGGATGACGGAGACTACTTCGAGGTGGTCTGCCCCTCCTGCGGGGATGTCATCAACTTTGACTCCTCCATCGACCCGGAGAACCTCCGTTGCCCCAACTGCGGCGAGAAGTTCGAGTGCATCGTGGACGAGGACGACCTGAAGGCCCTGGACGGCGACGATACCACCGACGGGGAGTAAGTTGCGCGCTGTCCGAAACACAGCCGGAATATCACAGATCCACTTTCTGAACATGACAATATATATGTTCTGAGAGTTCTTGAGGGGTGCGGGGAACTTCTTACAAGAAGTTCCCCGCAAAACGCACCGTTACAGTTCACCTACCCCCCGCCATGCGCTCCCTTTTCCGCCGTAGAGCGGGGCGAGGGGCCCCCGCGAAGGCGTTTTTGCTATTTCGGACAACAGTCACGCTGGTTCCTCTGGGAAAACGATAGCAAATATATGACAGAATAACGCTTCGAATCATACACAATACCTGTTTTGAAAGTTCTTGAGGGGTGTGGGGAACTTCTTTCAAGAAGTTCCCCACCGCATCCCGTACCCCACCTGAACTGTAACAACGCACCTCCCCGTTCCCCCGATTTTTCCGGAAATGTGTGAAAAAGGCTCTTGACAAAAGGGGGAAAAAGGTGTATACTATACGCACTTTGATGCAGGAGGATAGGGAAATGGTTGCTTGTGTGTCTTGTGACGGTCGCAAAGCCGGAGCCGTATCCCAATCGGTTCCCTGCGCCATGGCGAGCCGTTGTGTGGCCGCCGTGGCTGATGTGTGTGCTGAGGCAGTGCGCTTTTTTGCGTACTGCTTTTTCTATTACTTTTACTTTTACTTTTACGGCAGAACACAGGGGAGCCCGCAGCGTGTGCAGAGAATGGCGTGAGACAGACGGCATTTTGTATGAGAGGCGGCTTCCCATCCGGGGCCGCCTCTTTTTGCGGGACAGTCAGTCATAGGAAAGTCCGGATAGGGGAAAAATACAACCAATGAAGGGGTATAGGATATGAGCGAGCTTGAAAACAGTAGAAAGAGGATCAACAGCATTGATGCGGAGATGGCACGGCTGTTCGAGGAGCGGATGCAGGTCAGCCGGGAGATCGCAGAGTACAAGCGGAGCCACGGGCTGTCGGTGCGGGATCCGGCCAGGGAGGCCGAGATGATCAGCCGGAACCGGGGGCTGGTAAAAGAGCAGGCCGTGGAGGGCTACTATGTGCAGTTCCTCCGGGACATCATCGACCTGTCCTGCGACTACCAGTCCCAGGTCATGCACGGGATGCGGGTGACATACAGCGGCACCGAGGGGGCCTATGCCTACATGGCCGCCAAGCGGATGTTTCCGGAGGCGGAGCTTTCGGCTTTCCCGGATTTCACGGAGGCCTACCGGGCGGTGGAGCGGGGCGAGTATGATTGCGCCGTGCTCCCGCTGGAGAACAGCTATGCGGGAGAGGTCGGTGCGGTCATGGATCTGATCTTCTCCGGGGATCTGTATGTGAACCAGGTGGTGGATGTGTCCATTAACCACAGCCTGATCGCCGGGGAGGGTGCCACCCCGGACAGCATCCGGAAGGTGGTCAGCCATCCCCAGGCCCTCCAGCAGTGCGCCGACTATATCCATCGGCACGGGTACGAGACCCTGACCTACTCCAACACCGCCCTGGCGGCCCGGTATGTGAAGGAGCTGGGAGACCCCACGGTGGCGGCCATCGCCTCCGACGAGACTGCCTCCCTCTTCGGTCTGAAGGTGCTGGACACCGAGATCAACGACAGCAAGAACAATACCACCCGGTTCGCCGCCTTCTCCCGGGCCAGAAACCGCCCCCTGGCCTCCGGCAAGCGGGAGGACGAGAATTTCATCCTGGTGTTCACGGTGCAGAACCAGGCCGGCTCCCTGGCCGGGGCACTGAACATCATCGGTGCCCACGGCTTCAACATGCGGAACCTGCGCAGTCGCCCCATGAAGGATCTGCAATGGAACTACTACTTCTACATTGAGGCCGAGGGAAACATCAACACCGAGAACGGTCGGGATATGCTCCGGGAGCTGTCTGCCCTGTGCGCCAAGCTGAAGCTGGTGGGCAGCTACTACGCCGGAAATGTGCAGTAAGGAGGAAGGAGACAGACCTATGATCATTCCTGTGAATCTGGGCGATGCCAGCTACGATATTATCCTGGAGCCGGGGGCACTGAGCCGGGTGGGGCAGTACCTGTCCCTTGACCGGAAGGTGCTGATCGTCACCGACAGCGGCGTGCCGGCCAGGTACGCCGAGACTGTGGCGGCACAGTGCCGGGAGCCTGTCTCCGTCTGCCTGCCGGAGGGGGAGGGAAGCAAGTGCTTTGACTGCTTCCGTCAACTGCTCTCCGCCATGCTCCACGCTTCCTTCACCCGGGGGGACTGCGTGGTGGCCGTGGGCGGCGGCGTGGTGGGCGACCTGTCCGGCTTTGCCGCTTCCTGCTACATGCGGGGTATTGATTTCTACAACATCCCCACCACCCTCCTGTCCCAGGTGGATTCCTCCATCGGCGGCAAGACCGCCATTGATTTTGAGGGCGTGAAGAATGTGGTGGGTGCCTTCTGCCAGCCCCGGCGGGTGCTCATCGACCCGGACACCCTGGACACGCTGGACGACCGGCAGCTCCATGCCGGGCTGGCGGAGGCCATCAAAATGTCCCTGACCAGTGACCGGGTGCTGTTCCAGCGCATCCGGGACAGCCGGAACCTGAAGCAGGATCTGCCGGACATCATCCACCGGGCTCTGCTCATCAAGAAGGATGTGGTGGAGAAGGATCCCCGGGAGGGGGGACTGCGGCGGGTGCTGAACTTCGGGCACACGGTGGGGCACGCCATCGAGAGTGCCCAGGGGGGACGACTGCTCCACGGGGAGTGCGTGGCCCTGGGGATGCTTCCCCTGTGTACGCCCGCCGTTCGGGCACAGTTGCGCCCGGTGCTGGAAAAGTATGACCTGCCTGTCACCTGCCCGCAGACCGCCGGGGAACTGCGCCCCTACCTGCTTCACGACAAGAAGATGCAGGCCGGACAGGTCACGGCGGTGTATGTGGAGGAGGTCGGCAGCTTCGTCCTGCGCAAGGCAGACCCAGAGGCACTGCTTGCCGCCTGGGAGGAAGTCAATGGAAAGGAATCGTCACCATCATGAAGAACACATTCGGCCAGAACCTGACAGTCACCCTGTTCGGGGAGAGCCACGGCCCGGCGGTGGGGGCGGTCATTGACGGGCTGTCCCCCGGGCTTACCGTGGATCAGGACTTCATCAACCGTCAGTTGTCCCGCCGCCGCCCGTCCTCCCTGCTGGATACCACCAGGCAGGAGCCTGACAGATTTCAGATACTCAGCGGGGTATTCAACGGGCATACCACCGGCACGCCCATCTGCATCGTCATTCCCAATGAGAACACCCGGAGCGGCGACTATGTGTACGGCCCGGCCCGGCCGTCCCATGCGGACTATACTGCCTTCTGCAAGTACCACGGCTACGAGGACTACCGGGGCGGCGGTCATTTTTCCGGCCGCATCACGGCAGCGCTGGTGGCCGTGGGGGGCATCCTGCTGCCCGCCCTGGAGGGGCTGGGCATCCGGATCGGCACCCACATCCTGCAATGCCACGGGATCTGTGACCGGCCCTTCGGTCAGCCGGAGCAGGACATTGCCCTGCTGGCTGGGCGCAGTTTCCCGGTGCTGGATGAGGACAGCGGGGAGAGAATGGCGGCCTGCATCCTGGAGGCCAGGAGCAACACCGACAGCGTGGGCGGCATCACACAGACCGCCGTCACCGGCATGTGCGCCGGGGTAGGGGAACCCTGGTTTGACAGCGTGGAGAGCGTGCTGACCCACGGGCTGTTCAGCATCGGCGGCATCAAGGGCGTGGAGTTCGGCGAGGGCTTCGGCTTTGCGGGGCTGTCGGGCAGTGAGGGCAATGATGCCTTCCGGATGGAGGAAGGCCGGGTGGTCACGGTGACAAACTGCAACGGCGGCATCAACGGCGGGATCACCAACGGGATGCCCATCCTGTTCCAGTGCGCCGTCAAGCCCACCGCCTCCATCGCCAAGCCCCAGCAGACGGTGGACTTCCTGAAGGGGGAGGACACCGAGCTGGTCATCCACGGCCGCCATGACCCTGCCATCATCCGGCGGATATGCCCGGTCATTGACAGCGTCACGGCCATCGCCCTGTGTGATCTGCTGGCGGGGCGGTTCGGCACGGATGTGTTTGTGAAAGGAGTTAGCCTATGACCAGCAAATACGGACTGATCGGCGAGCACCTGACCCACAGCTACTCCTGTGAGATACACAGGAAGCTGGCGGACTACGCCTATGAGCTGATGGAACTACCGCCGGAGGCGGTGGGGCCATACCTGCTCTCCGGGGATTTCGCCGCCATCAATGTGACCATCCCCTACAAGAAGACGGTCATCCCGTACCTGAACCATATATCCGACCGGGCGAGGCAGGTGGGGGCTGTCAACACGGTGGTGCGCCGGGAGGACGGCCTGTACGGGTACAACACCGACTTCGCCGGCATGGAGGCCCTGATCCGGCACACCGGCCTTGACCTGGCCGGGCGGAAGGTGCTGATCCTGGGTAGTGGCGGCACCTGCGCCACCGCCACGGCAGTGGCTCGGCATCTGGGGGCCAGGGAGGTATACACCCTCTCCCGTCACCCGGAGCCGGGAACCGGGGCCATCACCTATGAGGAGGCTCGGCGCACCCACGCCGATGCGCAGATCCTCATCAACACCACACCGGTGGGGATGTACCCCCGGGTGGAGGGGAAGCCGCTGGACATCGATGACTACCCGGCCCTGGAGGGGGTGCTGGATGCCATTTACCATCCCCTGCGCACCAACCTGATACTGGATGCGGAGGAGCGGGGCATCCCCGCCGCCGGGGGACTGTACATGCTGGTGGCTCAGGCGGTGTATGCCTCCGCCCTGTTCCTGGGAAAACAGCCCCGGGAGGAGGAGATAGACCGGGTATTCTCCGCCATGACCCTGGAAAAGCAGAACATCGTGCTCATCGGTATGCCCTCGGCGGGCAAGACCACGGTGGGTACCCGGCTGTCCCGGCGGACCGGGCGGCCTTTTGTGGACACGGATCAGCGGCTGGCCGAGCTGGCTGGTATGCCCGCATCGGTGTATCTCTCCAAGAAAGGCGAGCGGGCCTTCCGGGATCTGGAAAGCCAGGTGGTGCGGGAGGCCGCCCTGCGGGACGGCTGTATCATTGCCACCGGGGGCGGAGTCATCCTCCGGCAGGAGAACCTGCGTGCCCTGCGGCAGAACGGGGTGCTGGTCTTCCTTGACCGGGCACTGGAGAACCTGCTTCCCACAGCGGATCGGCCGCTGTCCCGCAACCCGGCGGCACTGGCCGCCCTGTATCAGGAAAGGTACAGCCGGTATCTGGCCGCCGCCGACATCCGGGTGAATGCGGATGTCACGGTGGAGCAGGTGGCAGACCGCATTCTGAAGGAGGTACAAGCATGAAATTCCTGATCCTCAACGGCCCCAACCTGAATTTTCTGGGCATCCGGGAGCCGGATATATACGGTAGACAGACCTATGACGATCTGGTGGCTCAGGTGCGGGACAAGGCCCGGGAGCTGGGGGTGGAGGTGACCTTTTACCAGTCCAACCACGAGGGAGATCTGGTGGATGCCATCCAGCGAGCCTACACCGACAGGACAGACGGCATCGTGTTCAACCCCGCCGCCTACACCCACACCAGCGTGGCCATTGCCGACGCCGTGAAGGCGGTGGGCATCCCCACCGTGGAGGTGCACATCTCGGATGTGAGCCGCCGGGAGGACTTCCGGCAGGTCAGCTATGTGCGGGCGGCGGCTGTCCACACCATCACGGGGCAGGGCCTTGCCGGGTACGGACAGGCACTGGAATACCTGGTGGACTACCTGGGAGGGCGGACATGAGAGTGACCGTCCGACCCGGAGTGGCTCACGGACAGGTGGCCGCCCCACCCTCAAAGAGCTACGCCCACAGGATGCTCATCGGGGCGGCACTGGCCGCCGGGGTCAGCCGGGTGCGGGGGATCATCCCCAGCGAGGATATGCTGGCCACGCTGGACTGCATCACAGCCCTGGGAGCCACATACACCGCCGACGGGGACGGTACCCTGACCGTGCGGGGGCTGGGTGCACAGCCTGACAGTGAGCCGCACACGGAGACAGCGGTATTCCCCTGCCGGGAGAGCGGCAGTACCCTGCGGTTCTTCCTGCCGCTGGCACTGGCCGCTTCACCGGGGGGCGGGAGTGCCTGCTTCCGGGGTACCCCCCGGCTGATGGAGCGGGGTGTGGGGGTGTACGAGACACTCTTTGCCAAGCGGGGCATCCGGCTGGAGAAGGGGACGGACACCCTGACGGTGACGGGGACGCTGACCCCCGGTGCCTACACCATCCCGGGCAACATCAGCAGTCAGTTCGCCACCGGTCTCCTGTTCGCCCTGCCCCTTCTGGATGGGGACAGCACCCTCTGCATCCTGCCCCCGGTGGAGAGCCGGCTGTACATTGACATCACGGTGGATGTCCTGCGCCGCTTCGGGGTCAGGGTGGAGGAGACCGAGCCGAATACCTTCGCAGTCACGGGGCGGCAGGCCTATCGCCCCGCCGATATGACGGTGGAGGGGGACTGGTCCAACGGGGCCTTTCTGTATGCGCTGAACACCGTGGGCGGTCAGGTGGAGGTCACCGGGCTGTCCCAGGACAGCCTGCAAGGGGACAGGGTCTGCCTGTCCTGCTTCCGCCGCCTGACGGGACAGGAGACTGCCCCGGGGCAGGAGACCGCTCCGGAAACCGGGGAGCCGGCGGGAGCCCCGGCGGGAGCCCCGGCGGTAGCCCCGGCGGTAGCCATAGACATTTCATCCTGCCCGGATCTGGGGCCGGTGCTGTTCGCCGTAGCGGCGGCCGGCGGTCGGGGGGCCGTCTTTACCGGCACCCGCCGCCTGCGCATCAAGGAGAGCGACCGGGCCGCCGCCATGGCCGGGGAGCTGGCCCGGTTCGGGGCGCAGGTGGAGGTGGAGGAGAACCGGGTGCTTGTGCGCCCGGCGACCCTGCACCCGCCCGATGGCGTACTCTGCGGGCACAATGACCACCGGGTGGTCATGGCTCTGTCGGTGCTGGCGGCCAGGTACGGCGGGGTGATCGATGGAGCCGAGGCGGTGAAGAAGAGCTACCCGGACTTCTTCTCCGTGCTGGAACGGCTTGGATTGGAGGTTGCATACCATACATGAAGCTGGATACGAGTAAGAAAATACTGATCGTAGGGCTGGGTCTGATGGGCGGTAGCTACGCCCAGGCCCTGACGGATCTGGGCTATGAGGTGGGGGCACTGGCCCGGCGGCAGGAGACGGTGAATTACGCCAAGTCCCACGGCCTGATCCGCCACGGGGAGACAGAGGTCAGGGAGGCCTATGTGGGTCAGTTTGACCTGGTGGTCTTCGCCCTGTACCCCCATGTCCTGCTGGACTGGCTGGGCAAGTACCAGCAGTACCTGAAGCCGGGGGCACTCCTGACGGATGTGACCGGTGTCAAGGGGCGGGTGGTCTATGCGGTGCAGGACATCCTGCGGGGGGATGTGGAGTTCATCGGTGCCCACCCCATGGCCGGACGGGAGGTCAGCGGCGTGGAGAACGCCGACAAGAGCATCTTCCGCAAGGCCAACTACATTGTCACCCCTACCGCCGCCAACACCGAGGAGGCGATAGACACCTGCATGGAGCTGGGACGGACGCTGGGCTTTGCCCGCATATCCCGGCTCTCCCCGGAGGAACACGACGACATGATCGCCTTCCTGTCCCAGCTGACCCACTGCATCGCCGTCACCCTGATGGTGTGCCGGGACACGGAGCACATGGCCGCCTATACCGGGGACTCCTTCCGGGATCTGACACGGATCGCCCGGATCAACGACGAAATGTGGAGCGAGCTGTTCATGGAGAACAGGGAGGCACTCCTGTCCCAGATGGATCTTTTCGCCGAAAAGTTTGCCGTTCTCCGGGACAGCATCGACCGGGGGGACACCGCCGCCATCCGGGACATGATGCGGCTTTCCACCCGGCGGCGGGAATACTTTGATAAATAAAGGAACCGCTGATTTATTCGGCGGCACATCTTCGGCACATCTTTTCCCGCCTGC
>CAMEON010000046.1 GCA_945929845.1 uncultured Clostridia bacterium
TACAGTTCAGGTAGGGTACGGGGGAACGCCTGGGGGCTTCTTGATAAGAACAGCACTGTCTCCACCGGCAATGCCGGATGTCGCCAGTGCATGAAGTTTGCCATGCGGCAAACTTCCGGCCCCAGACCCCCAAGAACTTTCAAACAGGTTTATATTCAAATTCGGTACGCTGATTTATGGTATTTTTGTTATCGATTATCCAGGGAATCCAGCGTAACTGTCGCCCAAAATAGCAAAAACGCCTTCGCTGAGCTTTGCTCTGACCCCTTTCCCCGCTCTACGGCGGAAAAGGGAACGCACTGTGGGGGAGTAGGTGAACTGTAACGAAATCGGAGTTACAGTTCAGCCGGTCTATGAAACAATCGCATAACCTCATGTTTCATATGTATAACACTGTTCATTTCGAGCGAACATGGAATCCGCCCAACCTGTAAATTTTGTAGGGGCGAACTGTGTTCGCCCGCATGGAACAAGGCGACCACATCCGTATACGGCGGTCGCCCCTACAATTGTGAAAAACTGTACGGAACATGATATGATACAGTTATTCCACCGCCCCCCGGCTGAACTGTAACAAATCGGATGGTAATCCCATAAGGAAACGGGGATGTTGCGGGAAACTCCTTCAAGAAGTCCCTTTGCATCCCCGTACATGCGGCGGATCATGTATGACCGGAAGCAACCGCCCTCACCCTACGCCAAGCAGGCGGTCGGCGGGGAAGGGACAGTCGTAAAAAGCACTGGCGGCAATGAAGCAGGCACTGTCCGGCAGGTGCACGCTTTGCAGGTCGCCGCAACAGGCGAAGGCACTGTCGTCAATGACCTCAAGGCTCTCCGGTAGGGTCACGGTGCGCAGGGAACCGCAGGCAGAGAAAGCGGCGGCACCCAGACGGCGAAGAGCACCGGGCAGGCGCACATGCTCCAAGAGGCGGCACCCCTCAAACATCCCGTCGGGAAGGCCGGTCAGACTGTCAGGCAGAACCACGCTCCGCAGGTGGGTGCAGTAGGCGAAGGCACTCTGCCCGCAGACCCGCAGTTCGGTCAGATGCCCCAGGCGCAGGACAGACAGCCGCTCACAGCACATGAAGGCCCGGTCGCCAATCTTTTGCAGGCGGCTGTTCCGCCCCAGCCGGATCTCCAGCAGGGAGGAGCAGAAGGCGAAGGCACGGACACCGATGTAGGTCACGCTGTCGGGCAGGGACACCGTGCGCAGGGAGCCGCACCTGGTGAAAGCCCGGTCGGCAATGGCCGTGACGGTACGGCCGTCCGGGGCTTGTCCGGGTATGACAAGGCGAACTGGCTGGGCAGCCGGAGATGTGACATTCAACCCGGTGACAGCACAGCTTGTCCCGTCCAGGGGCTCATAGGTCAGAAGATCCTTCTGGCAGGCAGTAAGTTCAAACATATTCGTGAGCGTCATATTCATGACCGTTCCTTTCAAAAACCCCGAAGATTCCCCGGCAAGACTCTTTCCTGCGGTGGAATGGCTACGGTTTTTATCGGATGCACACAGTATAACACATATTTGGCCAAAAAGTGAGAACAAATTGTAAACAAAACAAGAAAAAATTCTAAAAATGGATTTAAGAATCTTTTAATCCAAAATAGATTCGACAAAAACCGCCAAGAAAATTCTAAAAACGGAAAAATAATGCACGGTATGACAAAACAGGAAACAGTGATCCGCAATCGCAGACGAAAAAACTGTACCGAATCTGCACCACCTCATTCAATCAGCGTTTCCTTAAATCAGCGTTTCCTAAACAAATTGACGGAATCCTCTTGCAAAAGGCGCAGGTCTTTGTTATAATATGTCCGGACGGAGTGGCGGCTCCCGATAGGATTGTATGCCGCCGGATGTCCGGCTATTCCAAAACAGAAAAATCTACCGAGAGGAGAGCAAGAACCAAATGAATACAACGGAGATCAGGCAAGCGTTTGTCAATCCGCCGGTGGCTTACCGGGGGAAGCCTTTCTGGTCATGGAACGGAGAGTTGCGGGGCGAGGAGCTGGTTCGCCAGGCGCACATCATGAAGGAGATGGGCCTTGGCGGATACTTCATGCACTCCCGGGCCGGTCTTATCACCGAGTACCTGGGCGATGAGTGGTTTGACCTGATCAATCAGGTGGCAGATGCGGCCGAGGCCGACGGCATGGAGGCGTGGCTGTACGACGAGGATCGCTGGCCGTCCGGCAGTGCGGGAGGCAAGGTGACGGTGGATCCCCAGTATCGTATGAAATCCCTGGTGCTGTACCAGATGGATCCGGACAGGTACACCCCGGCAGAGGACACCTATGCGCTGTATGTGGGCAAGGTGGACGGCATCAACCTGTGGGCCTACACCGAGCTTGACGGTGACTTTTCAGAGGAGGCTGTGAAGCGTGCCATCGACAGCCTGGCTCCTGCCGGTGCAGACGACCCCGGCCAGTGGAAGGTGTTGCGCTTTGCCATCGTGCCGGATCAGCCGAATTCCAACTACAACGGCACCACCTACATAGACACCATGAGCCGCAAAGCCACCGAAAAGTTCATCGACATGACCCACGAGGAGTACGCCCGCCGTTGCGGAGACCGCATCGGCACCACCATCAAGGGGATCTTCACGGACGAGCCTCACCGGGGTCACTGCCTGGACAACCGGCACGAGCAGGACGGCGTGGTGTCCTGCGCCATGTGCTGGACGGACGACCTCTTTGACGAGTTCCTCAAGCGGTACGGCTACGATGCCCGACCCATCATTCCCGAGCTGTTCTACCGCCTGCGGGGGGAGAAGGTGGCCCGGATCAAGCTGCACTACATCGACCTGGCTGACAACCTGTTCCTGGAGCGGTTTGCCGATCCCATCAATGACTGGTGCAACAAGCACAACATGATCTTCACCGGCCATGTCCTGCATGAGGATGCCCTGATGTGCCAGACCGTGCCGGAAGGCTCCCTCATGCGGTTCTATGAGCACATGGGCTACCCCGGCATCGACTGCCTGACCGAGTACAACACCTGCTACTGGATCGCCAAGCAGCTCTCCTCCGCCGCCCGGCAGACCGGGAAGAAGTGGATGCTCTCCGAGCTGTACGGCTGTACCGGCTGGCAGTTCAACTTCAAGTCCCACAAGACGGTAGGCGACTGGCAGGCCCTGTTCGGCATCAACCTGCGTTGCCAGCACCTGTCCTGGTACACCATGGAGGGCGAATCCAAACGGGACTACCCGGCCTCCATCCTGCATCAGTCTCCCTGGTACCATGACTACGCCAAGGTGGAGGACTACTTCGCCCGCTTCGGCCTGGTCATGTCCGAGGGGGAGCCGGACTGCGATGTGCTGGTGCTGAACCCCGTCGAGTCCCTGTGGTGCCCGGCGTATGCCGGATGGCCACAGTGGCTGTCCAATATGTCCCCGGATGTGACCCCCTACGAACAGCGGTATACCAAGCTGTTCCATATGCTCACCGATCGACAGATCGACTTTGACTACGGCGAGGAGGACATGATGGCTCGCCTTGGCTCCGTGGACACCGACCGGGAGGGCAGACCGGTGCTCCGGGTAGGCCAGGCGACCTACCGTGCCGTGGTGGTATCGGATATGCTGACCATCCGACCCACCACCCTGTCCCTGCTCCGTGCCTTCATGGAAAAGGGCGGGAAGGTCATCTTTGCCGGGGAGGTGCCCGCCTATGTGGATGCCGTCCGTTCGGAGGAGCCGGCAAAGCTGGCCGAGAGCGGCGTGTCGGTTCCCTTTGACGGGGAGGCACTGGCCAAGGCCCTGCGGGAGAGTACGGATTGCTTTGTCAGTGTGACCGACAGCGAGGGCCGGGAGGAGCCCACCGTCTTTGCCCAGGTGCGCAAGCATTTCGGGGGCGACGGGTATGCCGTGGTGGTGCTGAACACCGACCGGAAGAACGGACGCAAAGACCTGACCCTGTCCCTCCGGGCACCGGAAGGGTATGCCGTGGAGGAATGGAACCTGGAGACAGGGGACAGGTATGATGCCTCCGCCCTGTCCGCCTATGAGGACGGCGTGGTGCGCATCCGCCTGGAGCTGGAGGCCGCCGGAACCCGGTGCTTCGTCCTGACCTGCAACCGGGAGACCCTGCCTGCCGTGCCTGCCTGGGAGACGGTGGAACAGGCGGAGATCACCGGGGACTTCGACTTCACCATGGACGAGCAGAATGTGTGCGTCCTTGACTGGTGCCGCTGGCGCTGGGCAGGGAAGGACTGGAGTGAGGAGACCGAGGTCCTGCGGGCAGACCGCCAGGTGCGGGACAGCCTGGGTCTTGAGCACCGGGGCGGCGGTATGCTCCAGCCCTGGTACGCCAAGCTCCATGATACCAAGAAGTACGGCGAGCTGTCGCTGGAGTATGATTTCTTCATCGACAAGCTACCGGAGGGCGAGGTGTACCTGGCCGGAGAGCGGCCGGAGCTGAACCACTACAAGCTCAATGGCGTGTCCCTTGTCAACCGTGACATCAACGACTTCTGGGTGGACGACTGCTTCAAGCGGATGAAGGTGCCGGACGGCGCACTGAAGGTGGGGCGCAACACGGTAACGGTGGATGTGACCTTCATGCGCACCACCAACATCGAGGCCCTGTACCTCATCGGAGATTTCGGCGTGGCCCTGAACGGCAGGACCCGTACCCTGACAGACCTGCCTGACCGGATCGGCTGTGAGAATTACGAGAACTACGACCTGCCCTTCTATACCGGGTGCATGACCTATCACCTGACGCCGGATCGGTATGCAGGACTGCTGGGAGAGAAGCAGGGCCGTGCTGACCGCATCGTGCTGTCCCCCGCCTCCTTCACCGGCGGCTGTGTGAAGGTGACAGCCCTGGGCAAGACCACCGTGCTGGGATGGGATCCCTACGAGGCGGATGTGACCGAGGCCGTCCGTGCCGGTGCGCCCATTGATGTGACTGTGGTGGGCACCCGCCGGAATGTGTTCGGCCCCCTGCATCAGATCCCGAAGCTGGACGGTGCCTACGGCCCCGGGAACTTCGTCACCGCCGGGAAGGGCTGGACGGATGACTACAGCCTCCTTGACAGCGGACTGACCGGTATCCTGTTGAAAGCACAGAAAGCCAAAGCGTGAGAGAATACAACAGATAGGGGAAAAAAACATGAATACCAAAAAATTTGATAACAGAAACACGCTGGTGGTGGCTCACCGGGGCGTGTCCGGCCTTGAGCGGGAGAACACCGCCTCCGCCTTTGTGGCCGCCGGGAACCGTTCCTACTTCGGCGTGGAGACGGATGTCTACCGCACCAACGACGGGCACTTCGTCATCAACCATGACGGCAATCTCCAGCGCATCGCCGGGGAGAATGTGGCAGTGGAGGGTCTGTCCTGGGACACCCTGAAGCAGGTGGTGCTGTACGACACCGACGGCACCAAGGGCCGCTATGACCTGCGGCTGGCCAACCTGGAGAACTACATCACCATCTGCAAGAAATACGAGAAGGTCTGCGTGCTGGAGCTGAAGAGCGTCTTCACCGAGGAGGAGACCGCCTCCTTCATTGACCTGATCCGGAACCTGGGCTGGCTGGAGCATGTCATCTTCATCTCCTTCCACTATGAGGATCTGGAGCGGGTGCGGGCCATCCTGCCGGATCAGCCCTGCCAGTTCCTGACCGGGGACAATTCGGATGCCCTCATTGAGAAGCTCCGGGCCGACCGGATGGACATCGACATCATCTACACCGCCCTGACGGAGGAGCGTGTCCGTGCCATGCACGCCGCCGGGCTGAAGGTCAACTGCTGGACAGTGGACGACCCGGCCACCTGCGAGACGCTGGCGGGCTGGGGCGTGGACTTCATCACCACCAACATCTGCGAGGGTCTGCACGACCTGGCATAACCAAAAAAGCATCCCCACAGGGTATGCCCGGGAACGCATGAGGCGTCCGGGCAGGCTCTGTGGGGATCTTTTGTGCATGGGATTCGACCGGCGTTGTCAGGTGGCTGTCATTTTGCCTGCCTGACCTTTACGGTGAAGGGCTTCTGGCACCGGGGACACCGGACGGTGTGTTTGCCGACCTCCCGGGGCAGACGGAGCACTGCGGAGCAGTGGGGGCAGGCTCGGAACACATGGGTGTCCGTGTCCGGCGGGAGCACCGGGCGGGCGGCCTTGCGGAAGGGCTTGCGCAGCTTCTCCCGCAGGCGGAGGTAGGCCTGATTCTCCTTCTGCCTGGCGGACAGGTTTCTGGAGAAGGTGCGGTATATGGTCCAGACCATCAGTGCCAGGGCGCACACATACAGCACCCAGCCGATCACTGTCAGGGCAAAGGCCACATGCCCCAACACCGAGCACACCGCCCCGGCGAACAGCAGGATCAGTGTGGCGACGAACAGGGCAAAGTACAGCTCATCGTTACCGTACCGCCCGTACATGAAGCGAGCCAGCTTATCCCTGAAATTGGACATATGAAAACATCCTCCTATCACTTTCTGGCGTTGGCCAGCATCAGCTTGATGCGGTTCTCCTGATTGATCCTGGTCGCTCCCGCATCGTAGTCGATGGCCACCAGATTGACATCCGGGTGCCGCTCCTTGATGGGCTTCATCATCCCTTTGCCCACGATGTGGTTGGGCAGACACCCGAAGGGCTGGGTACAGATGATGTTGTTCACCCCGGACTCTATCAGCTCCAGCATCTCGGCGGTGAGCAGCCAACCCTCGCCCATCTTGGCACCCAGACCCACATAGTCCCGGGTCAGGGTACGGGTGTGGCGGAAGGAGGAGGGCGGCGTGAACAGCGGCTCCTCCTTCATGGCGGCGATCATGTCATCCTGCTTGTGCAGGAAGAAGCGGTCTACGATCCGGTATATGCGGGATTTCCAGAAGCCGGTGCCGTACAGCTTGTAGTCCACCATGGCGTTGGTGACCACATACAGGCAGAAATCCGTCAGCCCGGCCATCACCGGCTCGGCTCCCTCGGAGACCAGAAAGTCCTCCAGCGCATTGTTGCCCAGGGCAGAGAACTTGACAAAGATCTCCCCCACAATGCCCACCTTGACCCGGGGGGCGGTGCGGCGGGCCTGCACGCCGTCAATGGCGGCAAAGTCCCGGATGATTCGGCGGTAGGTCTCCTTGACCTTCCTGTAGCTGATGTGGCCGGCGGTCATTTCTGCGGCCAGTTGACTGCTCCACCTGTCCGCCAGTGCCTCTGCCGTGCCGGGCACCGTCTCATACGGGCGGCACTGGTTGACCAGCATCATGATCAGATCCCCGTACAGCAGGGCATACAGCGTGCGGTGTATCATGGGGAGGGTGATCCTGAAGCCGGGCATTTGCTCAAGGCCGGAGAAATTCAGGGAGATGACCGGGATGTAGTCATACCCTGCCCGGGTCAGTGCCTTCCGCAACAGGGCGATGTAATTGGAGGCCCGACAGCCGCCGCCGGTCTGGGTCAGGAGCAGGGCCACCTTGTGGGTGTCGTACTTCCCGCTCTCCAGTGCGGCAATGAACTGACCGATGACCAGCAGGGCCGGGTAGCAGGCATCGTTGTGGACATACTTCAACCCGGCATCAATGACTTTCTTGCTGTCCCCGTGCAGGCCGATCTCCAGCGGCTCGGTCTTGTAGCCGTAGTAGTGGAACACCTCGGACAGGATCTTGAAGTGCCGGGGGAGCATGGTGGGCAGGAGGATGGTGTAGGTCCTGCGCATCTCCTCGGTGAAGATGACCCGCTCCGGCACATCGCTCCGGACGCAGGTACTGCCGCACCCCTGCGGTGTTTCCTGCGTTTCAGGATTCTTTTTGTCAGACACGGTCGGCCACCTCCTTTCCTGCTTGTGTCGGTTCTGTCGGTGCAGAGTCAGCCGTGGTTTCGACCCGGCTGTTTCCGTACTCCCCCTCGTGTCCGGCGTACTCCAGGGCACCGATGAGACTGCGCAACCGGATATTCACCGCACCCAGGTTGGTGATCTCGTCAATTTTGATCTGTGTGTACAGCTTTCCGCCGCTCTCCAGAATGGCCCGCACCTCGTCGGTGGTAATGGCATCAATGCCGCACCCGAAGGAGACCAACTGCACCATCTGCACATCGTCATGAGCCACCGCATACCGGGCGGCGGCGTACAGACGGGCATGGTAGGTCCACTGGTTCAGCACATGGATGGGGACAGCGGCGGCGGAGTCCATGGTCAGCCCGGCGATGCTGTCCTCTGTGACCACGGCGAAGCCCAGGGAGGTAGCCAGCTTGTCAATGCCGTGGCCGATCTCCGGGTCAATGTGGTAGGGTCGTCCGGCAAGGATCATGATCCGGGCACCCCGCTCCCTTGCCCACCGGACGGCGGCCTCACCCTCCCGGCGGATGTCTGCCATCCAGGTATCGTAGGCCGCCAGCGCCGCCCGGACGGCTCGGCTCACCGCCTGTCTGGTAAAGCCGCCGAACTGATCCTTCATCAGATCGTACAGCTCCTTGGTCAGCTGTTTCCGGTCGTTGATGTTCAGGTAGGGGTACAGGAAGGTGGTCTTGCTCAGGGATTCCATGTTGCCCGCCAACAGCTCGGAGTAGTAGGCCACCACCGGGCAGTTGTAGTGGTTGTCTCCGGTGTGCTCATCTATGTTGTAGGTCAGGCAGGGGTAGAAGATGGCATCCACGCCCCGGGACACCAGATCCTCCATGTGGCCGTGCATGATCTTGGCCGGATAGCAGGCGGTGTCAGAGGGAATGGAGTACTGCCCCTTCATGTACAGGGATCGGCTGGAGGGGCCGGAGAAGATCACCCGGAAGCCAAGCTCGGTGAAGAAGGTGAACCAGAGCGGGGCCAGCTCGTACATGCCCAGTGCCAGGGGCAGACCCACGGTGCCCCGTCCGCCGTCCTTGGCAGACTCGGCCAGAGCCTCTATCTTTTCCCGCTTGTACCGGTGCAGGTCAGGGATCACATCCGCGCCCTCCGGCACCTTGCGTCCGGCACCCTTTTCGCACTTGTTGCCGGAAATGTACTTCTCTCCGCCGTGGAAGGTGTTGATGGTCAGGCGGCAGTTGTTTCCGCACCCGTGACAGGTGGCGGCCTTGGAGGTGTGGGTGAAGGCGGCTACCGCCTCCGGCCCCAGGGTGGAGGACTGGGCAAGCCCCAGGGAGCGGGCGTACAGAGCCGCACCGAAGGCACCCATCAGCCCGGCGATCCGGGGGCGGATGACCTCCCGACCGATCTCCATTTCAAAGGAGCGCAGGATGGCGTCATTGAGGAAGGTGCCGCCCTGCACCACGATTTCCTGCCCCAGCTCGTCGGCACTGCCGGCCCGGATGACCTTGTGTATGGCGCTATTGACCACACTGCGGGACAGTCCGGCGGATATATCTCCCACCGAAGCGCCGTCCTTTTGGGCTTGCTTGACGGAGGAGTTCATGAACACGGTACAGCGGGTGCCCAGCTCCACCGGGGCCTTGGCGAACAGCCCCAGCTTGGCGAAGTCCTCCACCTCGTAGCCCATGGAGCGGGCGAAGGTCTCTATGAAGGAGCCGCACCCGGAGGAGCAGGCTTCGTTGAGCATGATGGAATCAATGGCGTTGTCCTTGACCTTGAAGCACTTGATGTCCTGACCGCCGATGTCCAGGATGAAATCCACATGGGGGTTGAAGTATTTGGCCGCCATGAAGTGAGCCATGGTCTCGACCAGACCCCGGTCGATGTGGAAGGCGTGGCGGATCAGATCCTCCCCGTAGCCGGTGACGCAACTGCCCTTGATCCGGATCCGGTTCCCACAGAGCTTGTAGATCTCGGAAAGCTGTTCCTGGACGATACCCACCGGATTGCCCCGGTTGGAGTGGTAGTAGGCGTAGAGCAGCTCGCCGTCCATGCCCATCAGTACCAGCTTGGTGGTGGTGGAGCCGCAGTCAATACCCAGGTAGGCATCGCACACGCCGTGCTCATCCCGCCCGGCGGCCACGCAGTCCGCTATGTAGTCCGTTGGGTAGACCACCTTCACGGAAGCCCGGCTGTGCCGTGCACAAAAGGCCTGATACTCCGCCTCGTCGGCAAAGAGCGGTTGGGTGTGGGCAGTCTCCAGCTTCTCGTTGCAGGCCGCACTGACCCCCCGGATCAGCGTCTCCATATCCGTGCAGGCACTTTGCCCCGTGGCGTACAGAGCGGCACCCAATGCCACCGACAGCCGCCCGTACTCCGGGAACAGGGCATGGTCGTCGTCCAGGTTCAGCGCCTCCTTAAAGGCGGCACGAAGTCCCTGGCAGTAGTACAGCGGCCCCCCCAGGAACATGACCTTCCCCTGGATCCGCCGCCCCTGGGCAAGGCCGGCAATGGTCTGGCTGGCCACCGCCGCATAGATACTGGCGGCAATGTTCTCCTTGGCCGCACCCTGATTCAGAAGGGGCTGGATGTCGGTCTTGGCAAACACGCCGCACCGGGAGGCGATGGGGTATATCCGGGTGTGCTTCAGGCTGAGGGCATCCATTTCCTCAATGGACAGATCCAGAAGGGTGGCCATCTGATCAATGAAGGCCCCGGTACCCCCGGCACAGGTGCCGTTCATCCGCTCATCCATGCCACCCTTGAAGAAGATGACCTTGGCATCCTCTCCGCCCAGCTCAATGACCACGGAGGTGTCCGGCTCCAGCCGCTTGACGGTCTCCCCGGTGGCGAAGACCTCCTGCACGAAGGGAATGCCGGCGGCCTTGGCCAGCCCCAGCCCTGCCGAGCCGGAAATAGCCACCCGGACAGGCCGATCACCTACCATATCTTTGACCCGGAGGAGCAGTTCCAGTGTTTTAGGACGCACTTGGGACAGGTGACGCTCGTAACAGGAGTATTGTAACTGCCCGTCACAAAAGACCACGATCTTGGCCGTGGTGGATCCTATGTCGATCCCGATGGCGGCCTCTCCGGCTCCGGCGACCGCCCCCAGCGTGTCCCAGGACGAAAGCTCCGTCCCCTTTTCTCCATCCCGCATATTGAAAATTCGCACCTTTCTTTATGGTATACATAAAGCTATGCAAGCATCATAGACATCATTCCTATCCATTATACCACAAAAAAATGAACCAGGTGTAAACTCCGATGAAATTTGTCGGATTTCCTGCTTGTAATCCATAGCTATGAGTTGTGAACTGATAGGGAACGACTGATCCATGCGAAATGGGAGCCATCTCTTGACATTTGCCGGTACCTGTGTTATAATACAGCCATGGGTGGCGGTGCCAAAGTGCCTGCTCCTCAAACGCAACGCTTCAAATTCAAAACTGAAAGGATCCATCATCATGGCTACTCAAACCAAAGCCGAAGCCTCCCGCTACTACCAGCTGTACAACTCAGCCCGCTACTACCTGTTCCTCATTTTTGCACTGGCCGTTGTCAATTGCTTCTACTGCCTTTCCGACGGCTACTTCGTACTGGCTCCCTATGAGTCCACGGTACTGTTGGGCATCGGCCTTGGAATGTCGGCTGAGGCAGGCTCTATGGTCTTTTATGTGATTGCCGCTGTCCTGTGTGTGGTTGTGGCCGTCCCCTACCTGCTGGGCGGTATCTTTTCCAAAAAGCACTGGGGCTGGATGCTGGCATGTACCATCCTGTACGGCCTTGACTTCGGTGTTCTGCTGTTGGATGCGTTCGCCGGAGGCCTGGATCAGATCGTATACTTCCTGCTTGACCTGCTGTTCCACGGTGTTTGTTTGGCTCTCATGATCGTTACCATAGTCAAGTGCAGGGTCGCACCGGAGAACCCCGCCAAGCTGGCCGCCGAGGCGGCACAAGCCTCCGACCCCACGGTGGAGACGGTGTCTGTCAACGAGGACGGCACTTATACAGCGGATGCATTCGGCACCCGTCAGTTGACGCTGACCAGAAAGAAGAGTTTTGTAGGGTGTGCTGTCGCTTTCAATATCACTGTCAACGGTGGGACTGTGGCAGAACTCAAAAAGGGCGGCGAGGTTCAGACGGTATCTGTGCCGGCCGGTGCCTTCCGCTTGGGTGGCCTGTTGAAAAACGGTGTCTGCTCCTATATTGACATACCTGCCGGAGTGGAAGACCTGTCCTATGAAGTATCGCTGCACATGGGGGCACTGACCAACGATTTCGTGTTCAGGAAGCTGTAAGACATCGCCGTACAGGACAGTTCAGCCGGGGGTCTTACGGTACCGTTACAGTTCCGTCAGGTATGCCTCATGGACCGCTTGCCACTTACACCGCATTTTCTTCTTTCCCCCATCCCCCCGGCCCCCTTCCCCGCTGGGGAAGGGGGAGATGAGAGTTTTTACGCCGGGGACTACCGTCCCCGGCACCCCTGCAAATGCGCCCAGTGTGGAATGTTATCCTGCATCCGGTCAACACAGCTGGCGCCCGGCGTAATGGGCGGGGATGCAAGGGGCTGCAGGCCCCTTGCAGAATAATCTAAGGAAACACTGATTGAATGAGGTGGTACAGATTCGGTACAGATTTTTTCGTCTGCGATTGTGAAAAACTCAAGATGTACTGGATGTACATCGAGTTTTTCGGCAAGAAGCAGGCGGGAAAAGATGTGCCGAAGATGTGCCGCCGAATAAAACAGCGGTTCCCTAAACTGTTAAGAACTGTAACCGCCCCATTGAACCGCAAGAAAAAATTTTCCGGAAAACAATTGACAAATGTGTCAAAATAGTGTATAATACGGAGCGGATGCTCCTTTCTGACAGAGTCTTCCAAGCAATTATCTCGGACCACCTCCGGTGAGGTCAAGGCCATACGGACAGCCGGGTCCACTGCCGATTGGCGGTTTTCCGCCTTATTGATTGAGTTAAAAGCTCAAGTTTTATAAGTTGGTTACTTTATAACCGAAATGCGTGGGTACGCAAACTTGTGAAATTGGTCAATAAGAGTAGTAAAAGTTATTGCTATATAGACTCTGTATGCCATACCATCCCAAAATGAAACAACGGATACCGCCACTGAACACGGGGCGGGTCCTTCTGCCGGGCATCGCCGATCCTTGGGGGATCGTAGCGTGTGCCAAAGGGCAGGAATATGCGGAATGAGTGCAAGTTGTGTATGTACGGCTTGCGCTTTTTTGCGTTTGCACCATCCTGCCACAGCAGGGTGCCGCACGCAAAGCACTGCGCCGGCCTGCGACAGCCGCCGTCCGGCGGGATGTACCGGACATAAGACCAAGGGGAGGTATTGAGCATGAGCAATGACCAGCGGGCAAGACAGGCAAGAGCGCCTATTTACCAGGCGTTGCAACAGTTCCGGCAGATGCGGGTGGTGCCCTTCGATGTGCCGGGACATAAGCGGGGACGGGGCAACCCGGAGCTGACCGCCTTTTTGGGGGAGCAGTGCGTCAGTATAGATGTCAACAGCATGAAGCCGCTGGACAACCTGTGCCATCCGGTCTCCGTCATCCGGGAGGCGGAGGAGCTGGCCGCCGAAGCCTTCGGGGCGGCTCATGCCTTCCTGATGGTGGGCGGAACCACCAGTGCCGTGCAGAGCATGGTGCTGTCCGCCTGCAAGCGGGGTGACAAGATCATCCTGCCCCGCAATGTCCACCGGAGCGTCATCAACGCCCTGGTACTGTGCGGTGCCATCCCGGTGTATGTCAACCCCGAGGTGGATACCCGGCTGGGGATTTCCCTCGGCATGAAGCGGGAGCAGGTGGCGAGGGCCATCGCCGAGAATCCGGAGGCGGTAGCCGTGCTGGTCAATAACCCCACCTACTACGGCATTTGCAGTGACCTGCGTGCCATCGTGGACATGGCCCACCGGGCGGGGATGCTGTGCCTGGTGGATGAGGCTCACGGGACACACTTTTACTTCGGCGAGCATATGCCGGTCTCCGCCATGGCCGCCGGGGCAGACATGGCGGCGGTCTCCATGCACAAGAGCGGCGGGAGCCTGACCCAGTCCAGCCTGATGCTGACCGGGCCGGCGGTTCATGAGGGGTATGTACGCCAGATCATCAATCTGACCCAGACCACCTCCGGCAGTTACCTGCTCATGTCCAGCCTGGATATCAGCCGGCGGAATCTGGCCCTGCGGGGGAAGGAGATTTTCGCTAAGGTGACGGATATGGCAGGCTACGCCAGAGAGGAGATCAACGCCATTGGCGGCTACTATGCCTTCGGGGAGGAGCTGGTCAACGGAGACTCCATATTCGCCTTTGATGCCACCAAGCTGAGCATACACACCCGGGACATCGGCCTGGCCGGTATCGAGGTGTACGACCTTCTGCGGGATGAGTACGATATTCAGATCGAGTTCGGGGACATCGGCAACATTCTGGCCTACCTGTCCATCGGCGACCGTATGCAGGAGGTGGAGCGGCTGGTCAGTGCCCTGGCGGAGATCCGCCGCCTCTACCAGCGGGACAGCCGGGGATTGCTCAGCCAGGAGTACCTGGCTCCGGAGGTGGTGATCAGCCCCCAGGAAGCCTTCTACGCCCGGAAAAAGAGCGTCCGTCTGGAGGACAGCGTGGGCTGTGTGTGCAGTGAGTTCATCATGTGCTACCCGCCCGGCATCCCGATCCTGGCTCCCGGAGAGCGTGTCACCGAGGACATCATCCGGTACATCCAGTATGCCAAGGCCAAGGGATGCTCCATGACCGGCCCGGAAGATCCGGGGATCAACAACATCAACATTCTTGTGTAAGGGAGAAACCAGCATGGAGCTGTGGTTCAGCGAATTTCATACACCGGATGTCAAGCACAGCATCCGGGTCAACAGGCATCTGTACTCCCAGCGGAGCAGCTACCAGCAGATCGATATTTTCGATACGCCGGAGTTCGGTCGGGTGCTGACGCTGGATGGGAATGTCCTCCTGACCGAGCGGGATGAATTCATCTACGACGAGATGATCACCCATGTGCCCATGGCGGTGCATCCCTGTGTCCGGGATGTGCTGGTCATCGGTGCCGGGGACGGTGGCGTGGTGCGGGAGCTGACCAGGTACCCCCAGGTGGAGAAGATCGACCTTGTGGAAATGGATCCCCAGGTGGTGGAGGTCTGCCGCACCTACCTGCCGGAGAACGCCTGCCGCCTGAGCGATGAGCGGGTGCATATATACTACGACAACGCCCAGCGCTTCATCCGCAGGTGCCAGAATGCCTATGACCTGATCATTGTGGATTCCACCGACCCCTTCGGCCCCTCCGAGGGGTATTTCACCCGTGAATTCTACGGCATCTGCTACAATGCCCTCCGGGAGGACGGCATCATGGTCAACCAGCAGGGAAGCCCCTTTTTCAAGCACGACGCCGAGGCCATGCAGAGAAGCCACCGGCAGATCGTCCGCACCTTCCCCATCAGCCGGGTGTATCAGGCCCACATCCCCACCTATGCGGCGGGGTACTGGCTGTTCGGTTTCGCCAGCAAGAAGTATCATCCCATCGACGATTTTCAGGCCAGCCGGTGGGAGGCGTTGCATCTGGATACACGGTACTACACCGTGCGGCTGCATGTAGGCTCCTTCTACTTGCCGGCCTTCCTGGAAAAGATGTTGCGGGAGGTGGAATAAAGACTATGAGACAGAATGTGGAGACCTTCATCGGCTGTGACAGTACCTATGAGGATGCCTCGGTGGTGCTGTTCGGTGCCCCCTTTGACTCTACCACCAGCTACCGCCCCGGTGCCCGCTTCGGCCCGTCGGCCATGCGGCACGAGAGCTTCGGCATTGAGACCTACAGCCCCTATCAGGGGAAGGATCTGACGGACTGCCGGGTGTTTGACAGCGGGGATCTGGAGCTGTGCTTCGGCGACACGGGGCGTGCCCTTGCCGACATCGAAGCCCATGCCGCCCGGATCCTGGCGGACGGCAAGCTCCCCTTCCTGCTGGGCGGGGAGCATCTGGTGACGCTGGGTGCGGTGCGGGCGGTACAGAAGGTATACCCTGACCTGCACATCGTCCACTTTGATGCCCACGCAGACCTGCGGCAGGACTACCTGGGGGCCACCCTCAGCCATGCCTGCGTCATGCGGCGGTGCCATGACCTTTTGGGGGACGGGCGGATCCATCAGTTCTGCATCCGGAGCGGAGACCGGGCGGAATTTGACTTCGCCGCCGCCCACACGGATATGCATCTGTTTGGTTTCGATGGGCTGGATGCGCTGGCAGAGACGCTGGCCGGGGACAGGGTGCCGGTGTACCTGACGGTGGATCTGGACTGCCTCGACCCTGCTGTCCTGCCGGGAACCGGGACACCGGAGGCAGGCGGTGTGACCTTCCCCCAACTGCTCTCGGCCATCCGCACCGTGTGCGGAACCCGTGTGGTGGGGGCAGACATCAACGAGCTGGCTCCTATGCTGGACGCAAGCGGCGCTTCCACAGCCACCGCCTGCAAGCTGCTGCGGGAGTTCCTGCTGGCTCTGACATGATGCAGGGATCCCCGGGGAGTTCAGGTAGGGTACGGGAGAACGCCTGGGGGCTTCTTGATAAGAACAGCAATTGCACTGTACGCAGTGCAATTGCATGAAGTTTGCCATACGGCAAACTTCTGAACCCAGACCCCCAAGAACTTTCAAAATATGTATATATTCTTGTTCGGTGTGCTGTTTAATGATATTTTTGTTATCGTTCTCCCAGGGGATCCATTGCTGCTGGTACCGAAATAAACAAAAACGCCTTCGCGGGGACCCCTCGCCCCGCTCTACGGTAGAAAAGGAAGCGTACTGTGGGGGGGAGCTGAACTGTAACAATAATTCTGATGTAATTATGGTAAAAAAGGAGAATAGAACATGAGCAGAGTATTGATCATCGGTTGCGGAGGCGTGGCCTCGGTAGCCATCCGGAAGTGCTGTCAGGTCAGCGAGGTGTTCACGGACATCTGCATTGCCAGCAGGACACGGGAGAAGTGCGACACGCTGGCCGGGAGCCTGGAGGGCAAGACAGCCACCCGGATCACCACCGCCCAGGTGGATGCGGACGATGTGGATCAGGTCATCGCCCTGATCCGATCCTACCGCCCGGAGCTTGTCATGAACATTGCCCTGCCGTACCAGGATCTGACCGTCATGGAGGCCTGCCTTGCCTGCGGGGTCAACTACATGGATACGGCCAACTACGAGCCGGAGAACACCGATGACCCTGCCTGGCGGGCGGTGTATGAAGCCCGGTGCCGGGAGAAAGGCTTTTCCGCCTACTTTGACTACAGCTGGCAGTGGGCCTACCGGGAGAAGTTTGAGAAGGCCGGTCTTGTGGCTCTCTTGGGCTGTGGCTTTGACCCCGGCGTGACCCAGGCCTACTGTGCCTACGCCCGCAAGCATGAGTTCGACACCATCGACACCATCGACATTCTGGACTGCAACGGCGGCGATCACGGCTATCCCTTCGCCACCAACTTCAATCCCGAGGTCAATCTGCGGGAGGTGTCCGCCCCCGGGAGCTACTGGGAGGACGGGCACTGGGTGGAGATCCCGGCCATGAGCATCAAGCGGGAGTACGACTTTGACGAGGTGGGGAAGAAGGACATGTACCTGCTCCACCATGAGGAGATCGAGTCCATCGCCGCCAACATGCCGGAGGTGAAGCGCATCCGCTTTTTCATGACCTTTGGCCAGAGCTACCTGACCCATATGAAGTGCCTGGAGAATGTGGGGATGCTGTCCACCACGCCGGTGCTGTTTGAGGGACGGGAGATCGTGCCCATCAAGTTCCTCAAGGCCCTGCTCCCCGACCCGGCCAGCCTTGGCCCCCGCACCCACGGGAAGACCAATATCGGCTGTATCTTCACCGGAAAGAAGGACGGGAAGGACAAGTCCTACTATATCTACAATGTGTGCGACCATCAGGCCTGCTACCGGGAGGTGGAGAGCCAGGCCATCAGCTATACCACCGGCGTGCCCGCCATGTGCGGAGCCCTGATGCTCCTGACCGGTCAGTGGAACAGGATCGGCGTGCACACGGTGGAGGAGTTCGACCCGGATCCCTTCCTGGATGCGCTGGACAGGTACGGCCTCCCCCGCCGGGAGAACCGTGACCCGGTGCCGGTGGATGGGTAAGATGGGCAGTACGGACATGGCGCATCCCGCCCCCTCCCCGGTATTCCGGGCGTTGGGCGGGCAGATGCCCGGGGATGGGTTTTCCGCTCTGCCCACCCCCTGCTATATCATTGACGAAGGACAGCTGATCCGCAACGGGCAGATCCTGTCCTCGGAGGACGGGTTTTCCGCTCTGCCTACCCCCTGCTATATCATTGACGAAGGACAGCTGATCCGCAACGGGCAGATCCTGTCCTCTGTCATGTCTCGCACCGGGTGCCGCATCCTGTTGGCTCAGAAGGCTTTTTCCAACTACCAGTTCTACCCCCTCCTGGCAGAGTTCCTGACCGGCACCGAGGCCAGCGGTCTGTACGAGGCCAGGCTGGGAGCCGAGGAGATGCCCGGGCGGGAGGTGCATGTGTTCTGCGCCGCCTACCGGGAGGATGAGTTTGAGGAGCTGTTGACCTACGCTGACCACATCGTGTTCAACTCCCCCCGCCAGCTGAAGAAATTCGGCCCCCGGGCCAGGGAGGCAGGGAAGAGCCTGGGTCTGCGGATCAATCCCCAGTGCTCCACCCAGGAGGGTCACGGCATCTACGACCCCTGCGCCCCCGGTAGCCGTCTGGGCACCACCCGGGCGGTGTGGGATGCCGAGATGGACAGGGCGGCGGTGTCCCTGCTGGATGGCCTGCACTTCCATACCCTGTGTGAGCAGGGGGCGGATGCCTTGGCTTTGACGGCAGAGGCGGTGGAGAAGACCTTCGGGGATGTCCTGCCGCAGATGAAGTGGCTGAACATGGGGGGCGGCCACCACATCACAAAGGACGGCTATGACATTCCCCTCCTGGAGCGCACGATCCGGCACATGACGGAGCGGTACGGGGTGCAGGTCTACCTGGAGCCGGGGGAGGCTGTAGCCCTGAACGCAGGTTTCCTGGCTTGCCGGGTGCTGGATATAGTCACCAACAGCGGCATACAGACCGCCATTCTGGATGTCAGTGCCGCCTGCCATATGCCGGATGTGCTGGAGATGCCCTACACCCCGCCGCTGTATGGCGCTGAGAGCGGGGAAGGGGAGCCGGGCGACGGATTCACCTACCGACTGGCCGGGCCGACCTGCCTCTCCGGCGATGTCATCGGCACCTACCGCTTCCCGGCTCCCCTGGAGGAGGGCGACCTGCTCCTGTTCGGGGACATGGCCATATACACCACCTGCAAGAACAACACCTTCAACGGCATGCCCCTGCCGGACATATGGAAGCGGGACAGGCAGGGACGATTGGAGCGGCTGGTGACCTTCGGATACGGGGACTTCAAGTGCCGGCTGGGAAGGTGACATGGTTGCCGGTTGGGAAGATAACACAGTATCGACGCATCAGCGCACCGTATATGCCGGCGATCAGTCAGACAGGTCGGACATAAAAAGGAGCCGTAAAAAAAGTCCCCCGCAGAAAAGGTAAAATAAGGCAAGCAAA
>CAMEON010000047.1 GCA_945929845.1 uncultured Clostridia bacterium
TGCCTGCGAGACCGCCGGGGTGCCCAATGGGTCCTACAACGGCTCCACCTATGACGCTTGCCCGGATACCTTCCTGATCTCCTCCGCCATCAACTGGGCTCCCTACCTGCAGTACATCGTTGAGAGCGTTGTCAACGGTACCCCCATCGCCGATGACTGGTGCGGCGGTATCGCCGAGGGCTCCGTGGTTCTCAGCGGCATCAACAACAATGCAGTTCCCGAGGGCACTGCCGAGGCTGTCCAGACTGCCATTGACGGCTTCAAGGCCGGCACCCTCCATGTCTTTGATACCAGCAAGGACAACTTCATCACTGTGAACGGCCAGAAGCTCACCACCTACACCCTGGATGGCAAGGAGGTCGTCAAGGATGGCTACTTCCATGAGTCCGATGTGACTGTCCGTTCCGCACCTTACTTTGATGTGCGCATCGACGGCATCGAGTTCCTGAACGAGAAGTTCTGATCAATCCAACCACGGCGGCCCTCCGGTCGCCTGGCCGGTAGCCGGTTGCCTGTCCTCTGCAATCGCGGGGGAGAGAAGGCGACCGGAACCGGGGAGGTGTCGCATCCTTTTCAGAAAGAGGGTGCGGCACCTCTGTGCCTTTTTCAATGAAGATTTCCGGTATGCCCCTGTGTCACGCAGGACGGAGGGAAACGCCCGCAGGAGGCGGCACCGAGTCGTACCGGGACTCTTGATACGAACTGGTACTCTGTATGATAGCCCGAAAGAGGAGGAATTCACACAGTGAACGAAACGGTTTCCGAAAAAAAAGTGGCTCTTGAGCTCCGGCACATCACCAAACGCTTCGGCAGTGAGGTGATCGCCAACCGGGATGTGAGCTTACAGGTGCTCCATGGGGAGATCCTGGCCATCCTGGGCGAGAACGGAAGCGGAAAGACCACCCTGATGAACATGATCGCCGGCATCTACTTCCCGGATGAGGGGGAGATCTTCGTGGACGGGGAGAAGGTCACCATAGCCTCTCCGGCGGACGCTTTCCGCTACAGGATCGGCATGATCCATCAGCACTTCAAGCTGGTGGATGTCTTCACCTCCACGGAGAACATCGTGCTGGGCATCCGGGATGATCAGCGCTTCAACCTGAAGGAGGCCGCCGCCCGTGTGGCGGAGATCTCCGCCCGATATGGCTTTGAGCTGGATCCGAACAAGAAAATATACAATATGTCGGTGTCCGAGAAGCAGACCGTGGAGATCGTCAAGGTGCTCTACCGTGGGGCGGACATCCTGATCCTGGACGAGCCTACCGCCGTGCTGACACCCCAGGAGACGGAGAAGCTGTTCGCCGTGTTGCGCCGGATGCGGGACGACGGCAAGTCCATCATCATCATCACCCACAAGATGCACGAGGTGCTGTCCATCTCTGACCGGGTAGCCATCCTGCGCCGGGGAGAGTATGTGGACACCGTGGTGACAAAGGACACCGACGAGACCGCCCTGACCGAGATGATGGTGGGACATAAGATCTCCCTGAACATTGAACGCTCCGATCCGGTGAATGTCTGTGACCGCCTCACCGTAAAGGATATCCGTATGACCACCCGGGAGGGGGTTGAGGTGCTGAAGGACATCAACTTCGTCGCCCGAGCCGGGGAGATATTGGGTATTGCCGGTATCGCCGGCAGTGGCCAGCGGGAGCTGTTGGAATCCATCGCCGGACTCCGCCACCTGGACAGCGGCGAGATCCTGTATGACAACCCCAAGACAGGGGAAACCGTGAATCTGTGCGACAGGACGCCCATCCAGATCCGGGACATGGGCGTGCGGCTGTCCTTCGTACCGGAGGACAGGCTGGGCATGGGCCTTGTGGGCAATATGGACATCACCGACAACATGATGCTCCGCAGCTACCGCAAGGGACATTCCATGTTCCTCAACCGCAAGTCCCCCAAGGAGCTGGCGGAACACATCATAGAGAGCCTGGAGGTGGTGACACCCAGCGTGTCCACCCCGGTGCGCCGCCTGTCCGGCGGCAATGTGCAGAAGGTGCTGGTTGGCCGGGAGATCTCCTCCACGCCTGCCGTCCTGATGGCGGCATACCCTGTGCGGGGCCTGGACATCAACTCCTCCTACACCATTTACAATCTGCTCAACCAACAGAAGAAGAACGGCGTGGCCGTGATCTTCGTGGGCGAGGATCTGGATGTCCTGCTGGAGCTGTGTGACCGCATCATGGTGATCGGCTCCGGTAAGATCACCGGCGTGGTGGATGCAAGATGCGCCACCAAGGAACAGCTGGGTCTGCTCATGACCTCTGACACCGCCCACAAGCCAACCGCCGAGGAGGAATCAGCCTCCACCAGAACGGAAGAAGAAAAGAGCATCGTGACCGCAACAGAAGCAGGGAAAGGAGAACAACAGCATGACAGCAACAGGACATGAGCGCAACCAAAGCGCAAAAGCACATGTCAAGCGGGAACCGCTGTTCCATGTGTCCAAGCGGGACAGGATCCCGCTGTGGAAGTCCATCACCATCCGTGCCGTCGCCATCCTGGCGGCCCTGCTGCTCTCCGGGATCCTGACCATCTTCCTGACCGGGGAAAACCCGCTGGCGGTGTACAAGTACTACTTCGTAGGTGCCTTCGGCTCCTCCTTCAAGGTATGGAATACCCTGCAGGGCACGGCCATCCTGCTGGGCATCGCCCTGGCTCTGACGCCGGCCTATAAAATGCGCTTCTGGAACACCGGTGCCGAGGGGCAGGTGCTGATTGGCTGTCTGGCCACCGCCTTCATCATGTGGAAGGTAGGCGGCACGGTGCCGGACGGCCTGTTGATCCCGCTCATGCTTCTGTCGGCACTGGCGGCGGGCATCCTGTGGGGGGTGCTGCCCGCCATCTGCAAGGCTCAGTGGGGCACCAACGAAACGCTGTTCACCCTGATGATGAACTATGTGGCCATTCAGTTGGTGGAATGCTTCCTGAAGGTGGCTGACAAGACCGGTTCCAATACTGTGGGCCCCAACCTGCTCAAGAACGGCTGGCTGCCCAAGCTGGGCGGCCAGGATTACCTGCTCAACATCCTGGTGGTGGCCGTGCTGACCGTCATCGTCTATGTGTACCTCAAATACTCCAAGCACGGGTACGAGATCTCCGTGGTGGGCGAGAGTGAGAACACCGCCCGCTACATCGGCATCAATGTGAAGAAGGTCATCATCCGCACCATGGTGCTGTCCGGTGCTTTGTGCGGACTCATGGGCTTTCTGCTGGTGGCCGGAACATCCCACTCCATTGACTCCAACCTGGTGGACGGCCGGGGCTTCACCGCCATCATGGTGGCCTGGATGGCCAAGTTCAACCCCTTCTTCATGGTGCTGGCCTCCCTGTTGCTGGTCTTCTTAGACAAGGGTGCCTCTGAGGTGTCCACCCGCTTCGGGCTGAACCAGGACTACTCTGAGATCGTGACCGGCATCATCCTGTTCTTCCTCATCGGGTGCGAGTTTTTCATGAATTACCAGATCCACATCAACAAGAGCCGCCTGCCCGCCCGTTGGCGCAAGGAGGCAGTCGCAGATAAAAAGGAGGTGCAGTGATGTTTCCCACGATCATCCAATTCATCCAGCGGGCCATCCTGCAGGGTACCACCCTGCTCTACGGCTCCACCGGAGAGATCATTACGGAAAAATCCGGGCACCTGAACCTGGGTATTCCCGGTATCATGTACATCGGTGCCATCTCCGGTGTCATCGGCGGCTTCATGTACAAGCAGTCGGTGGCACAGATGAACACGGTGCTGGCTCTTCTGATCCCACTGTTCTCCTGCCTGCTGGGCTCCCTGCTGGCTTCCCTGATCTACTGCTTCCTGACCGTGACCCTTCATGCCAACCAGAATGTGACCGGCCTGGCACTGACCACCTTCGGCGTGGGTCTCGGCAACTTCTTCGGCGGCTCCCTGATCAAGCTGTCCCAGAACATGGGTAGCACCGCCACCTCCATCGCCCTGACCCCCATCGCCAAAGTGTACAAGACCAAGCTGCCCTTTGCGGACAAGCTGGGCTGGTTTGGCGACATTTTCCTGTCCTACGGCTTCATGGTGTACCTGGCGGTGATCCTGGCCGTGGTAGCGGCCCTGGTGCTCAACAAGACCCGTGTGGGTCTGCATCTCCGTGCGGTGGGTGAGAATCCCGCCACAGCGGATGCCGCCGGCGTTCCGGTAGCTCGCTACCGCTACCTGGCTACCTGCATCGGCGGTATGGTGGCCGGTATGGGCGGTCTGTACTACATTATGGACTACACCAACGGCATCTGGTCCAACAACGGCTTCGGCGACCGGGGCTGGCTGGCCATTGCGCTGGTCATCTTCGCCATCTGGAGGCCTCTCCGGGGCATTCTTGGCTCCTACCTGTTCGGTGCGTTGTACATCCTGTTCCTGTATGTGCCGGTGAGCATGGACAAACAGCCCCTGCTTCAGATGCTCCCCTATGTGGTCACCATCGTGGTGCTGATCTTTACCAGCATCCGCAGTAAGAAGGAGAGCCAGCCTCCCGCAGGATTGGGACTCAATTACTACCGGGAGGAACGGTAGCGTTCGGGAAAAGTCATATTTACGAAAAGGAGCCGTTGCGACTGTGCAACAGCTCCTTTTATCTGTATGCGGTGGGGGAAAGCTCACTTCAGCCGGATCTCCATGATCACGGCGTCCTCGGTGGGCTTGGTGTAGAAGCCCCTGCGGCGGCCTACTTCGGCAAAGCCGTTCTTCTTGTACAGGGCGAGGGCGGCGGTGTTGGAGGGGCGCACCTCCAGCGTCACACGGCCCAGGTGGGCGGCCTTGGCGTGCTTGAGCAGGGCACGCAGGACGGCGTTCCCCAGCCCCCGCTGACGGTAGTCCGGGTGCACGGCGATATTGGTGATCTGTCCCTCGTCCACGGTGATCAGCATACCGCCGTAGGCGGTCACCATGGGCTGGGCACCGGGTGCCGGTATGCCGGTGCAGAGATAGCCCACACCGATGCCGTCATTGCACAACAGCTCCAGGCTGTGGGCGCTCCATGGCTCACGGAAGCAGAGCTTTTCCAGTGCGGCGCACCCCTCCAGGTGGGCGGGGATCTTCTGCATCCGCACCGGGTGTGCGCCCGGCTGTGGGGCGGGCTTTTCCGCCGGGGCGGCGGGTTGCTTTTGGGGCTGGTCTTCACGCATGGTACGGCCTCCTTTTTCATTCATGGTCATAGTTCCTGTTCATACGGGGCATTTCATCCCTCCGACTGGGGAAAGAACATATCCTGTATACCCTGGGTCAGCGCCGCAAGGCAGGCCCGGTAAACCGACAGGTCGCCCCCGAAAGGATCCGGAATGTCCCGGGGCATGGCGGTGATGCGATCCGCCAGCTCGGGGTAGCGGAAGATCAGTGCCATGGCGTGGCGGCGGCTGATGCCGACGATCAGGTCACAGGAGGAGAGCAACGCCCTGTCCGCCTGGCGGGCGGTATGATGCGCGTAGGCATTGCCGGGGACAGAGGGGATCCCAGCCTCGCCAAGAGCCACCACAGCCAGATCCGTGATGGGGGCACCCTCCTCCGCCTCCAGCCCGGCAGACAGAGCCACCGGCCGTGCCGTGGGGTCAGTCCCCAACCAGGCGGCACTGGCACCGGCTTCCCTTGCGGCCAGGTCGTTGAACACAGCGGCGGCCATGGGAGAGCGGCAGGTGTTCCCGGTACATACGAAGCATATGCGGCGGGGGGATGACGGTTGGTCGCCCTCCGGCTGGCGGGCGGATCCTGGTTGTGCTTCTTTCTCTGCGACAGCCTCCTGGGCTGTCAGTACGGTATCTGTCATGATACAGCCTCCTGTGTATCGGCGGTTTCCTCCTCGCCCGCTGTGACCATGCGATGGATGGTGTCTCCCGCCGGGACGAAGATGCCGTCAAAGGCACTGTACAGGAAATACTTCCCGTAATTCACCTCGTCCACCACCAGGTCACTGCTGTACTCCACATAGGTAACGCAGTAGTAAAGGGCGGGGTACAGGGTGGATTCAAAGCGGAGCTTGTAGGTTCTGATCGGCGTGCTGGAGGGGTAGGGCAGGGCGGTGCCCTGCTCCCAGGCTGTCACCAGGGCATCCACCGTTTGCGTATCGCTGACCCGGCGCAGGATATGGAGGGATGTGTCATTCACACAGATCTGCACAGCCCGGGGTCGCATCTCCGACAAGGTCGGCAGGGACACGCCCTCGGCATAGAGCACATTCATATCCTCTGTGGCCAGCCACTGCTCCGGCTCCAATCCCTCGATGCAGTACAGCTCCAGGGACATTTTGTCTGCCACCTTCAGCTTGCCATACTTTTTTCCCACCTCTACCGGTTCGTACACCACCGAGGCGTGGTTGTAGGTGATCCCGTTTCCGCCGTCCTTCACGCCCTGGTTGGTCTCCTCCAGCCTGGCACCGCAGGAAGAAAGGGAAAGCAGGAGAAGGCAGAGGATCAGGGACACGCAGGTGATCGCGCTTGCTTTCATGGAACGCCCTCCTGTTTCAGTACCCGAACTGCCCGGTCAGGGAGTCGTCGTCCTGGATCCAGTCCCGGACAAGGATGGTGCGGTATTCGGTGGGCGTGTCCCGGATGAGCACCTTTTCAATGCCTGCATTGAGGATCAGACGCTTGCACATGGCGCAGTTGCAGGTGCCGGCATACAGGGAGTCGTCTGCCGGGTTGAGGCAGGCCATGTACAGGGTAGCACCCAGCATCTGCTCCCGGGAGGCGTTGATGATGGCGTTGGCCTCGGAGTGGACGGATCGACACAGCTCGTACCGCTCTCCCCGGGGGATATGCAACTCATTGCGCACACAGGTGCCCAGGTCATTGCAGTTCTTCCGTCCCCGGGGCGCGCCGTTGTAGCCTGTGGACAGAATGACATCGTTCTTCACGATGATGGAGCCGAACTTGCGCCGGATGCAGGTACTGCGCTCGGCTACCGTCTGGGCAATGTCCAGGTAGTAGTTCTCTTTGGATATTCGTTGGGACATGGGACATCCTCCTTTTTCTACTTCTCCTATGCTACCACACTTCCCGGTGAAAATCAAGTACAAAATGTAAAGTTTTCACCCACCCCCGGCGGCGGGGGCAGACAAGCGCAGGGGGCTTCCCGAAGGAAGCCCCTTTGCGTATATTGGCTTGGATCTCGCAGCGTTCACGCTGCCCCGGCGGTGGGATCCGGTTCCAGCTTCTTCCGGAAGATCAGCACATAGGCGGCGATGAGGAACTGGATGATACCGCACAGTATGATGAGGAAGGGGACACCGGAGGTGTAGGTGTACCCGAAGGCGGTGAAAGCCCAGTCCGAGGTGGCCTTCTCAAAGGTGGTGCCGAATACCATGCCGCACAGGGCACCCATATTGAAGATGATCTGGTACAGGGAGGTGTAGCACTCCCGGTTGTTCAGGGGCATGTTGATGTACTGGAAGTTGTCAAAGGCCACATTGTGCCCCACCCCGGCAAAGTGCTGGGGAAGGCGGACGATCAGCACCAGGATCACATAGTTGGAGGGCTGGACGAACCCGTACAGGATCTGGAAGGGAGCCACGATGAGAAGCGCAATGGCAAAGGTGGTGAACCAGGAAGTCCGCTGGATCAGCTTCTGCCAGAATCTCATGAAGAAAATGAAGAAGACGGCGTACAGGAAGATGATGATGTTGTAGTAGAACATGGACATCCCGATGGTGTTCAGCAGGTAGTAGTTCAACTGGGCAGAGTAGCAATATATGGAGAACTGCCACAGGAAGACAATGACCATGGTCATCATGAATTTCCGGTTGCGCAGGGGAACGGTGAAAATATCCGAAAAGCGGGGGGTGTGGACGGTGGGGTACTCCACCTCGTGGGGAATCAGCAGGAAGATCACATCCAGCACGCCCAGCGCAAAGGCAAAGTACCGCAGACCCACCAGGAAGGACAGCTCCCGGGCCGGGCCCAGGGCGGCCAGTTGGTCAGAGATCCAGCCGGAGACCAGGGTCAGCACGCCGGCAACCAGTGCCGACAAAAACAGGCAGACCGAAAGGAAGTAAGCCCGCACCTCCTCCGGTTGGAAGCGGATATGCCAGGCGGCATAGCCGGAGGTGGCGATCACATTGAACAGGCTGGCCAGGAAGGTGATGATGATCATGCCCCACAGCCGTCCGGTGGCATCCGTGACCAGCTCCGGGAGCAGGTTCAGCCCTACCAGGATGACCAGGTAGTACAGGAATTTACAGACAGCCAGCACCCACTTCCGCTTGGGGAAGCGGTTGAGCAGGGCGGGGGTGAACAGCACGAACAGGGAGGCTATGTAGGGGATGAACGCCAGAATGCCGGCATCCGTGATGTTCATGTCATACCCCCGCAGGAAGGCGGTGTAGAAAATGCCGGTGGTGATGTAGGTGAGGAAGCCCTCCACCACCTTGAATATCAGTACACAACACCGTCCACGGGCGTCTGGATCCCTGAAATTGAATACCTTACGGAATTGGCTCACAGCGCATACCTTCCCATTCTCACAGAATCAAGGCAAAAACTAAACCCTATTATACTTGATTTCTGCTACTTTGACAACAGACAGAAGGCCCAACATTGCGCCGTTCTTTTCTCAAAATGTTGTGAATCATGTCCGAATACTTCATCACAGTGGGAAACAGAAAGGGAAGGACAAGACGAGATTTTCAATTGGCATCTTCCACCCGGATAGCGATGGCGGACAGGCAGTCCGCACGGCAGGCAAAAGAACAGGAGGAGAACGGGAGCACCTTCACTTGGCATCTTCCACTCGGATGGCGATGGCGGACAGGCAGTCCGCACGGCAGGCAAAAGAACAGGAGGAGAACGGGAGCACCTTCACTTGGCATCTTCCACCCGGATGGCGATGGCGGACAGGTCGTCCGGACTGCCAGAGGCGATGGCCCGGCGCAGGATATCCAGCCGCAGGCTGTCCATGCTGTCGGGCAGGGGGTCGGAGAGCAGGTCTATCAGCCAGGGGCATTCGTCGTTGCCCAGGGTCACGCCGTCGCTGACCATCACCACCACATCGCCGGGGTGCATCCGGAAGCGGAGCATCTGGGGGGTGCTGTCCCGCAGGATGCCCAGAGGCATACTCCGGGAGCGGAGCTTGTACACCGTACCACCCCGTACCACATAGGTGGGAGCGGCACCGTTCTTGGTGAATACCGCATGGCCGCCCATCATGTCCAGTTCCATCAGATCCACAGTGGCCGAACACTCCTCGCCGCACCCGGCGTTCTTGGCCCGCAGGAAGCTGTTGAGCATTTGCAGGGAGATCTCCACCCGGTTCCCGGCAGAGAGCATCTTCTCCAAGAAGGCGGCGCAAATATCCGATGTCTCCGAGGCCTCCTGACCGGAGCCCATGCCGTCGCTGATCAGGGCGTAGAAGCAGGCCTGCTGGTTCTTGAATATGGCAATGTGATCGCCGCAAACAGCAGGCGGCGTGTAGGCGGCATCCCCGGCGGGATCATTGGTCAGGGGGTGAGGCAGTACATCCCCGCTCCGGGCACCGGCGGGCACCGTACTGCCGGCGAACACCGCATCCATCCGGGGCAGGGAGGAAAGCGTCATGACGGTGTATGTGTCCTCCGCCTCAAATTCCGGCTGGGCGAAGTGGGCGGTGCAGATGATCTCCATCTGGGCCCGTATTTCCTCCGCCCGCCCGGCGGCCTGATCCATCCGGGTGCCCCGGACGATGACCTTGCAGTGCCGCTTGCCACAGACCACCACACCCTGTACCCCCAGACCCAGGGAGGACAGGTAGTCGTAGATGCGGTCGGCGGCCTCCCGGTTACAGCGGTACTCCTCCTCATCCTCCTTGGTTGCATCCGAGAGCAGGGCGGCCATGTGGGCATAGTCGGCGGCGAAGACCTCGATCCGCTCCCCCTTGATGAGGGATTCCTTCAGCCGGGCATAGCGGGTGTTGATGTCCGCCGCCAGCTCCTTCATGTGGGGGCAGACATCCTGTAAGGACGGGGGCAGGCGGTCAGCACTGACACTGCCCCGGTCGCAGAGCTGACCGGACAACGCCTGCTCGACCCCGGCGGCCTGTGGGCCGTCCTGTGTAGGACAACTTCCCCGGCGGGGGCAGGAGGCACACGCCTCCAGGAAAGCCTGATGGCACAGCCGGGTCAGATCCTGGGTGCGGGGTTGCTTCAACTGACCGGACAGGTTGTAAAACTGATGGGACAGAGCGGCAAAAGCCCCGGACAGGGAGGAGAGCCGGGCGCACTGGTCGGAGAGTCGGTTTTCCCCCGCCACGGCCAGGGAGAAGTCCCCCAGACGCATATCCTGCTCCTCCGGGGTCTCCGGCATCCTCTCCCACAGCCGTTCCACCAGGAAGTAGACCGGGACGGTCAGAATCAGGGTGGGCAGTTGAGCCAGGAGCACGGACAGGTCGCCGCAGGCGGCGCACCAGACAAGTCCCGCCACACAGCCGCCGATGATCCCCGCCCGATGGGACAGGATGTGCAAAAATCCGTAAGCCACCGCCGCCAGAATGAACAGCGGCAGGAGGGTTGGCCCGGCCCCTACCCCGGCCAGCAGGGACACAGTCAGACCGGGGAGCAATCCCAGCCGGGAGGCCGCCGACAGGGTGGCGATCAGCCCCAGCAGGGTGGACAGACGGAGGGTCAGGTAGGGCGTGCCGAACATGGGGGCAAACTGCCGGGCGGCAAAGACCATGCCCAGGATCAGTGCCGACAGGGAGACCAGGGGCAGGATCTTGAACCGGGCGGTCAGGTGCCCCTGGGCAGGAGCCTCGGTGTCCTCCCCGGCGTGGAGCGGGCGGGGGGAGAAGAGCAGGGTCTCCCCCGCCTCGCTGAAGGACGGAATGAGCAGGATGGTGGCCAGCGGCACCGCCAGGATCAGGAACAGGGTGGCGAACAGGTCGTAGAAGTGAAAGCCGCCCAGCACCATGCCGGCCGCTCCCGCCGCAAAGCCGGAGACAGCACCGGTCAGCGTGCGCAGGAAGGGATGCTCGCAGAAAAGCCGGGCCTCACAGGCGGAGCGGTAACGGGGCACTTTGGCATCCGTTCCACCCTCCCCATCCGGCTTGTCCGTCGGTCGCCGGGGGCCTTTGCCTGTGGGGACGCCATCCTTTTCCCCGACAGGGTCGGCACCGGCATAGTAGTCGGTGCGGGTGTCCCTGGCCTCCTCCTCTTCCTCCCGGCGGCCGGAGACGGTGTGCAGACCCAAATTGGCCACCGCCGAGGACAGGCACAGCCCCAGGTACCGCTTGGCGTACCGCAGGGTGCCCCGGAGTCCCGGCTGGATCTCCTCACCGGGGAGGAGAGGCGGATCCACGAAGAACATCACCGCCAACCGCAGGAGAATGCAGAAGGTGTACAGACACAGGTAGCAGAGGGTGTTCAGCGTGACCGGATGGAAAAAGGCCGACAGCACAAGACCGGCCAGTATGTACCAGGTGTGTGCGGAGGCGGCCGCAAGCAGGGCCAGCCCCAGGGGGGCGGTGCCGAACAGCAACGGGCAGGAGCCAAAGAGAAACCCGATGCCCAGGTAAGCCAGCCCACGGACACCCCGGGCCAGTCGCTCCCCGGCTCGCCGCCGCACGGCCCGCCCCGCTGTGCCGCTGTACCGGTCGCTCAAAAGCGCCCGGAGGAAGGGGCGCCGCCTGCCGCCATCGGAGGCACCGGTATGCTTCCCGCTGTGACGGCGATCCTGTTCGCCGTCGGGGGTGGTATGTATTCTTTCATTCATAGATTCTTTCATCCTCCTTTTTGATGATCTTACGCTGTCCCTTTCTGACGATCCTGCCCTGACCCGCACGGTGATGCTTCGCTGTCCGACGGATATTCTCCGGGTGTTGCATCTATTGTATACCATACGCCCTGCAAATTCTGTCACATTGGGTACGCAGTTGCACTTTTTCTGCGGGAGGACTGTATTTTCCTATGAAAAACGGAAAACCGCCGCATGCAAAGCGGCGTGAGTCAGCTTGCGCATATGCGGCCGCCTCTCTGCAAACGGGCATAAGAAAAGCACCGACCGTTTAGGAGCGTTCTCATAAGGATGTTTCCGGAACACGGTAGGGGCGAACTGTGTTCGCCCGCGGGAGACCGCAGGTCTCCCCTACGGATCCACATATAAATATCGGCAGAGGACTTGTCTTCTCTGCCGATTTGTGTTATAATGGAACTAACAAAAGCCTTCCTCCGGGAGGAAGGTGGCACGCGTAGCGTGACGGAAGGAGCCTGCGTGACTTTGAGTTTGGATGAATCTCATTGTAACGCACTCTCCCTCAGTCAGCTTTGCTGACAGCTCCCTCCCGGAGGGAGCCTCGGGATGCGCGCAACCTTAGGGGTGTGGGCTTTGCCCTGTGCCCGCGTTGTTTACAACGCTGTAATACAAAGGCGAAACTGGCGATAAAACAGAGAGATAAATAAGAATTTGCGAGGTAATGAGATGGAAGCCGTGTTTGGGGAAAGCTCCTGTATCGATTCGTGGATGCAGCTTGTTAGAAAGGTAAGTGGGAATTTTCCAGGACTTGAAACGGAAGAGTGTATATATGAGCATGAACAAACCGTACTGAAGTTCATGAATAAGAAGCAGGCATTATGCGTCAAAAGCCGTGGAACAATCATTGGTGTTCTTCTTTTTTCGCACAAAAAGAACATGATTTGTTGTATGGCTGTGGATCCTGAGCATCGAAAGCAGGGTATTGCTTCGATCCTTTTGAGAAAAGCACTGAATGAATTGGATAGAAGCCGGGAAATCACGGTGTCGACGTTTCGTGAAAATGATGAAAAAGGGATCGCACCAAGGGCACTGTACAGAAAATTTGGATTTCAGGAAGGCGAATTGACAGAAGAATTTGGGTACCCCAATCAAGTATTTGTTTTGCACCCATAAATTCCAATTTGTCGAACAGAATAAAGTAACCCCTGACAGACCTTGAAAAATCTGTTGGGGTTAATTATTTGTTTCCTGCGGAACAATTTTTACTCGTAGGGGAGACCTGCGGTCTCCCGCGGGCGAACACAGTTCGCCCCTACCGTGGTGTTAGGGAAACGCTGATTTAATGAGGTGGTACAGATTCGGTACAGATTTTTTTGCCTGCGATTGCGAAAAACTCAAGATGTACTGGATGTACATCGAGTTTTTCGGCAAGAAGCAGGCGGGAAAAGATGTGCCGAAGATGTGCCGCCGAATAAATCAGCGGTTCCTTAAAACCACAGTATGATGCCGAACAGCACGCACCCCGGACTTTACCGGTTCTGCGGCTCGGCCTTGGCGTCGCAGTAGATACAGCGGTAGACGCCGCCAGCCGGATCCACCAGGCGGAACACATGGTGGATGCCCTGCTCGGTGGAGGTGATGCACCGGGGGTTCTTACAGCGGATGATGTCGGTCAGACGCTCCGGCAGGCCGATGTGCTTCTTCTCCGCCACCACCCCGTCCCGGACATACACCACGGTGATGCTGGGGCTGACATAGCCCAGCACATTCAGGTCTATTTGCAGATCACAGTCGATCTTGATGATGTCCTTCCGGCCCATCTTCTTGCTGGGCACATTCTTCAGAATGGCCACAGGGCAGTCCAGCTTGTCGAGGGACAGCATATCATAGATCTGCATGGCCCGTCCGGCGGATATGTGGTCGATGACGATCCCGTTCTTGATGGCATCAATGTGCATAGGTTTGCTCCTCTCCGACCCGGATGCCCAGAAGCATCAGTATCAGGGCCATGCGGATATACTTTCCGTTCTTTGCCTGGCGGAAGTAGGCGGCCCGGGGGTCGCTGTCCACTTCGGTGGATATTTCGTTGACACGGGGCAGGGGGTGCAGGACGATCATGTCCGGTCTGGCCAGCCGCATCTTCTCCGGTGTCAGAATGTAGCTGTCCCGCAGGCGCAGGTAGTCCTCCTCGTTGAAGAACCGCTCCCGCTGAACCCGGGTCATGTACAGCACATCCAGGGAGGGCAGAGCCTTTTCCAGCGACACGGTCTGCTCATAGGGGATGTGCTTCTGCTTGATGTACGCCTCCTTGACATAGGAGGGCAGTTTCAACTCCTCCGGGGAGATCAGGACGAAGCGGATGCCGCTGTATCGGGACAGGGCGGCGATGAGGGAGTGCACCGTGCGGCCGAACTTCAGGTCTCCGCAAAGACCCACGGTCAGGTTGTCAAAGTGTCCCTTCTCCCGGCGGATGGTGAACAGGTCCGTCAGGGTCTGGGTGGGGTGGAAGTGGCCGCCGTCCCCGGCGTTGATGATGGGCACCTCGCTCCGGGTGGCCGCCACCAGCGGGGCACCCTCCTTGGGATGTCGCATGGCGATGATGTCGGCGTACCCGCCAACCACGGCCACCGTGTCTGCCACGCTCTCCCCCTTGGCCGCCGAACTGGAGGAAGCCTCGGAGAAGCCCAGCACCTGCCCGCCCAGCTCCAGCATGGCCGCCTCAAAGGACAGCCGGGTGCGGGTGGAGGGCTCAAAGAACAGGGTGGCCAGCTTCCTGTACCGGCAGGCCTCCCGGTACTTCTCCGGGTGGGCAATGATGTCCCCGGCGGTGGCGATCAGGTCGTCGATCTCCTCGGCTGACAGGTCAAGAATATCAATCAGATGGCGCATATCGTATCCTTTCTGCCTTTGCTTGGTTCTTCAGTGGATCCAGCTCTCGTCGGAGGGGTTGTTGCGGAAGGCGATCAGCCGGGCCACATCCTCCGGGCGGATGTAATTCTCCTCGGCGGCGATGCGGGCCACGGTGTCAAAGTCCGTCAGGCTGACATTCCGGACACCGGCGGCGGCCAGACGATCCAGCCCCTTCTGCATCCCGTAGGTAAAGATGCTGACGATGCCCAGCACCTGGGCACCGGCGGCCCGCAGGACATCCACCACCTCCAGCACACTGCCGGCAGTGGAGATCAGATCCTCCACCACCACCACCTTCTGTCCCGGCTCCAGACGGCCTTCGATCTGGTTGCCCCGGCCGTGATCCTTGGCTCCGGAGCGGACATAGCCCATGGGCAGACCCAACAGATGCGCCGTGATGGCGGCGTGAGCGATCCCGGCGGTGGAGGTGCCCATCAGTACCTGAACATCCGGGTACTCCCGGCGAATGGTGTCGGCCAGGGCGTTCTCCACATCCGTGCGGACGGCGGGGGCGGTCAGGGTCAGACGGTTGTCACAGTAGACAGGACTCTTGATTCCGCTGGCCCAGGTGAAAGGCTCCTCCGGGCGGAAGAAGACGGCTTTGATGGACAAGAGATCCTTGGCGATCAGGGCTTTCATATCAGACATAACAGGCACACTCCTTTTCTGTTTCTGTTGTTTCTGTTCAGCTTCTACACATGTAATGTTTTGAAAGTTCTTGGGGGTCTGGGGGGAACTGGCAATGCCAGTTCGTTACAGTTCACCTGCTCCCCGTAGGACGCTCCCCTTTCCGCCGTAGAGCGGGGCGATGGGGCCAGAGCAAAGCTCAGCGAAGGCGTTTCTGCTATTCTGAGCAATAGCAACGCAGGTTTTTTGAAAAAGCAATACTTGAGTACAACAGAATATCGCTTCGATTCACACATAAATTATTTTGAAAGTTCTTGGGGGTCTGGGGGCTTCTTTCAAGAAGCCCCCAGCGTACCTTTCGTCCTTTACCCAATGAACTCCGCCACACAGCGGCGGTAGGCGGCGACCGGGTCGGCGGCGGCGGTGATGGGGCGGCCCACTACGATGTAGTCCGAGCCAAGCTCCTTAGCCCGGGCGGGGGTAGTCACCCGCACCTGGTCGCCCACATCCCCGTCGGCAAAGCGCACGCCGGGGGTTACGGTGAGGAAGTCCGCCCCGCAGACCTCGTGAACCTTCCCCGCCTCCAGGGGGGAGCAGACCACGCCGTCAAGACCGGCCAGCCGGGCGTTGTGGGCGTAGTGCATGACCACCTGATCCATTGACTCCCGGATCAGCAGATCCTTCTCCATCCGCTCCTGGCTGGTGGAGGTCAGCTGGGTGACGGCAATGAGCAGAGGCCGGGTGCCGTCCGGCCGGGTCAGCCCCTCCAGGGCGGCCTCCATCATGGCGATGGTGCCCCCGGCGTGGAGGTTGCACATATCCACATCCAGGGAGGACAGCACGGCCATGGCCCGCTTCACCGTGTTGGGAATGTCGTGGAGCTTGAGGTCAAGGAATATGCGGTGCCCCCGCCCCTTGATCTCCCGGACAATGTCCGGGCCTGCACCGTAAAACAGCTCCATGCCGATCTTGACATAGGGCTTCTCCTCCGTGAACCCGGTGAACCGGTCCAGGAAGGCCAGAACCTCCTCCCGGCTGGCAAAATCACACGCAACAATGACATCCTTACCCATGGTGGGCACCTCCTATGATTTTCTGTAATGATTGAATACCGTACTGCGCCATGACGGCGGGCAGTTCTTCCACAATATCCCGGGCGGCGTAGGGATTGACCAGATTGGCCGCCCCCACCTCTACCGCCGTAGCCCCGGCCAGCATCATCTCCATCACATCCCGGGCAGAGGACACCCCGCCCATGCCGATGATGGGAATGTGCACCGCCTCATACACCTGGTACACCATCCGCAACGCCACCGGCAGGATAGCCGGGCCGGAGAAGCCCCCCATTCTGTTGGCCACCGTGGGCTTTCTTGTCCGCAGGTCAATGCGCATACCCAGCAGGGTGTTGATCATGCTGATGCCGTCAGCTCCTGCCGCCTCGCAGGCCCTGGCAATGGAGACGATGTCCGTCACATTGGGGGACAGCTTGATGTACACCGGCTTGCGGGTGACGGCCTTGACCCGCCGGGTCACTTCGGCCGCCGTGTCCGGGCAGATGCCGAAGCCCATGCCGCCGCCATGCACATTGGGACAGCTCACATTGATCTCCAGGAGGCCTACCTGCTCTTCCTTGTCCAGTGCGGCGGCTACCTCGGCGTACTCCTCAAAGGAGAAGCCGCACACATTGGCGATGACAGGCTTGTGAAAGCAGGTGCGGAGCCGGGGCAGCTCCTCCCGGATGACCCGGTCAAGGCCGGGATTCTGCAAGCCCACACTGTTGATCATGCCCGCCGTACAGTCGGCGATACGAGGGGTGGGGTTGCCGAAGCGGGGCTCTTTGGTGGTTCCCTTGAAGGAGAAGGAGCCAAGACAGTTGATGTCGTACAGCTCCGCAAACTCATACCCGTAGCCGAAGGTGCCGCTGGCGGGGATGACCGGATTGTCCAGCGTCAGGCCGGAGAGGGTCACGGAGGTGTCTCTGCCTGCCGTCTGCGGTTTCATTTCTGCCATAGGATCTCCCCCTTTCTCAGAACCGGCCCTTCCTTGCATATCCGCTTGTTGCCGGTGACGGTGTGGCAGGAACAGCCCATGCAGGCACCGAACCCACAGCCCATCCGCTCCTCAAAGCTGAACTGCCCGTCGGTGACGGTGGCACGGTACACCGCCCTCAACATAGGCTCCGGCCCGCAGGTGTAGAAGTGGGTGTAGTCACCTGCCTCCGGCAGGGCATCCGTCACGAAGCCGGGCACACCCTCCGAGCCGTCGGCGGTGGTGACTGTCACCGGCACCCCCAGGGCGGCGAATTCCTCGGCATAGAACACATCCTCCCGGCTGTTGAAGCCCAGGACGGCGATCGGTCGCTTACCCTCTGCGACCAGACGGCGGCACAGACCGTACAGAGGGGGAACGCCTACGCCGCCTCCCAACAAGAGGGGGGCCTGCCCGCTGACGCTCATGTCGTAGCCGTTGCCGAGGCCGGTGAGAAGATCCAGCACCTCCCCCGGCATCATGGCAGAGAGGCGGGCGGTGCCCTGTCCCACCACCTTGTAGATCAGTGTCAGGCTGTCCGCCTCCCAGTCACAGACCGACAGGGGGCGGCGTAGGAACAGCCCGTCCAACCGGATATTGACGAACTGGCCGGGGGCGGTGATGGCGGAGGTATCCCCCGCCAACTTCATTCCGTACACATCCCGGGCCAGGGGGCGGTTGGATGTGACGGTATACATACTTTGCTTCATGGCACTCCTTACGAATCAATGGTGGAGATGCAGAGGGTGGTTTCCTCCAGCACATCCAGCAGGGTGCTTACCGTGTCCAGAGAGGTGAACATATTGACATTGTTCTCGGTGGCAAGCAGGCGGATGTTGTGGCCGTCCCGCTCGGTCTTGTCCGAGCCGCCGATCTCGCTGGTGTTGATGAGGTAGGCAATATACCCCTTGCGGATGGCCTCCGGGATCTCCTCACTGCCCTCGCTGATCTTGCCCATGATATGGGTGCGTATGCCGTGGGCCTTGAGGAACGCCCCGGTGCCCCGGGTGGCCTGGATATTGAAGCCCAGATTGTAGAAGCGGCGGATGAGGGGCAGAGCCTCCTCCTTGTCCCGGTCGGCCACAGTCACAAAGACCGTACCGTAGTTCTGGAGCTTCATGCCGGAGGCTTGCAGTGCCTTGTACATGGCCCGGTTGCGCTTGTCGTCGTAGCCGATGGCCTCACCGGTGGACTTCATCTCCGGGGAAAGGTAGGCATCCAGCCCCCGGATCTTGTTGAAGGAGAACACCGGCACCTTCACATACCACCGCTTCTTCTCCTCGGGGTAAATGTCGAAGATGCCCAGCTCCTTCAGGCTCTTGCCCAGGATGACCTCGGTAGCGATGTCGGAGAGGCTGTAGCCGGTGGCCTTGGAGAGGAAGGGAACCGTGCGGGAGGAGCGGGGGTTGACCTCGATGATATACACATGATCCTGCTTGTCCACAATGAACTGGATGTTGTACAGACCCACGATGCCGATGCCCAGCCCCAGCTTCTTTGTGTATTGCAGGATGGTGCCCTTGACCTTGTCGGAGATGCTGAAGGGCGGGTAGACGCTGATGGAGTCGCCGCTGTGGATGCCGGTG
>CAMEON010000048.1 GCA_945929845.1 uncultured Clostridia bacterium
GCTTCATGGCATAGATGCCCAGCGCGCCGATGCCGTAGATGGGCAGCCACGGGCCGTATAAAATACCCCGGTTGCGCAGCACTCCCTCAGTGATCCAATAGAAGATTTCCTCATAGACCCAGCCCACCAGGCAGCGGTCAGGAAGATCAAAAACAGGTAACACAGGCGGTCAATATTTATTTTTCTTCGATCATCATATATACAATCCTGCATAGTATTTTTCTTACTTTTTATTTCTACAGCCCCGCAAACAGTTTACTGCCCCTCTTTTTAAGCCAGAAGTAAAGCAGACCGCACAAACCCAAGGTTACCGCCCCGAAGAGGCTCATATACCCGACAAAGCTGAGCTTCCAGCCGTTTAAGAACATATAACCTGCGCACAGCAATACGGTATACCCAAAACCGCTGAAGAGAGCAATCGTAACCGGAGCGCTTTGCTTTATAGGGGTAATTTCGCTCGTCCAGTTAAGGTTGGGCATTTTAAGCCCTAAAAACAGTCCGAACAGCGCGGAAAATAAGACATATAACATAGGGACAAGCACCGCCAAGAGCAGTTCTAAGGGAGTAAAGGGATAGATAAAAGCAATACAGGCTGTGCAGAATAGCGCGGGAATACCCGATAAAATCATCTGCATACTAAGCTTTGCTCGAAGTACCTGCCACGGTGTTACCGGCAGAGACTGCATGAGCCACAAACTCTTTCCCTCAAGGGAGACCGAGGGCGATGTCATATCGTTCATTGAGGCAAGCGTACATACCGTCGCACAGAGCAGTACAGGGACACAGCCCGCCCGTTCACCGAATATCTCATTTAATACCGAAATTACGGTTCCTCCCTGCCAGAGTAGCATTACGCCTGCAATCGGCAGGAGAATAATACCGAGACCGCAGTTGAGCATATAATTAGGACTTGCGGTAAATCGCCCAAATTCCTTTGTCAAAAGTGCCGCGGCAATGCTTTTCTGCTTTACCGCAGTTTCTTTGTATACCTTTTTAGCTGTATTTCCCGAAGAAGTTGCTATTTTAAGGAAGCTATGGGAAATCAGCACCCACATCAGCCCAAAAAGAGCCATTACAACCGCCGATACAACTGCCATAGCAAAAGCGTCCCCCGCCCCTACTCTGCCGAAAAGGTAAAGAGGATAAGCCGCACCTTTAATTTTCTCGCCGTAAACGGAGGCGTTTGCCAGCAAATCCTGAATCAGCGTCTGCGCCTTGAAATAGAAGAAATAGTATCCGCCGAAGAATGCCAACGAAATGATTACCGTGATAAAGCTCTTGTTTTTGAGCTTAAGGCTGATTTTGGCTACCACCCAACCCAAGGCACAGGATAGCGTCAGAACAAAGGCCGAGATAAGCAGTATAAGAAGCAAACCGCCTAAAATCACGCCCGCCGATACGGTCGCGGTGACCCAGTAAACAATGACCGCCGGGAGAATAACAACAATGGAATACATAAGCCCCATAAGATAGACGGTAAGCAGTCGGGACGCCATAATCACATTTACGGAAATCGGCATTGACAGCAGAAGGTCGTTGTCTTTCGAGAGATAAAGGCAGGAATAGGTGTTAAATACGCTTCCGAAAACGCCCAGCAGTACAGACAGCAGTCCCATAAGAGCAAAGTAGAGCCAATCCATACCGGCGGCGGACAGAGGAGCACACAAAATCATGGACAGATATGTAAACATTCCGCCCAATAAACCAGCCATTATAGCAATAAACAGGATAATGTAACCAATAATCCCTGCCTTGGAACGGGCTGTATTTTTCTTGGGGTTATAAAAATAATTACGAAATATTTCGGTCATCTGCTTTTTAAGAAGAAGCTTCAGCATGATTCTCCCTCCAGTTCGAGGAATACTTCCTCTAAAGAGTCGTCGCCCTTGACATCCTCCATCGTACCCGAGCGGATAAGCCTTCCGCCCTTGATAATTGCCACCTTGTCGCAGAGCTTTTCGGCAACCTCAAGCACATGGGTTGAGAAGAAGATGGCCCCGCCTTCGTCGCAGACCTCCCGCATCATTCCTTTAAGTAAATGTGAGGCTTTGGGGTCAAGTCCCACAAAGGGTTCGTCCATAATAATAAGCTTCGGGCTGTGAAGCCATGCCGCAATGATAGCCAATTTCTGCTTCATACCGTGGGAATAGGCGGCGATTGGCTGTGCCAAATCGGATGTCAGCTCGAAAAGCTCGGAATATTTGCGGATACGCTCCTTGCGGTCTGCGGCGCTCACGCCGAAAATATCAGCGATGAAATTAAGATATTTTATACCGCTCATATAGTCATACAAATCAGGGTTATCGGGGATATAGGCAATGTCCCGTTTGCAGTCAAGCGGAGCGGTACGGACGGATTTCCCGTTAATCAAAATCTCTCCATCGTCAAACTGCAAAATCCCCACCACGGATTTAAGGGTTGTGGTTTTGCCCGCGCCGTTGTGACCGATAAAGCCGTAGATTTCACCGGGAGCAATATGTAAGGTAAGATCGTCCACGGCTTTTTTCTCACCATAGGTTTTTGTCAGATGTTCGATTTTAAGCATTTTGTTTTCCTCCGATTATTTTTTTAAATTCCATGGGCGGCAGTTTTTGTGCCAGCCCTTATTTTCCCAATAGCTGTAGTCGGGTTCCATAGGCGGGAAATGCTTGTGGGCAAAGCGCATTAAATAAAACCATTTTTTTGCCCTTCCGTTGCACCCGCACTTGCCTGCACCTTTTCGGATTCGGCACGCAAGACGGTCCGTCTTTTTGCGGATACTTTTAAGGATTCTGTTCGGTATCTCATCGGGCTTTAACGCCTGCACGCCAAGCCCAAGCTTATATACCTTCCCGATTCCCCACATTTCCAGACTGTCAGCCATATCACGAACCGTGCTTTTCATTCCTCCGCCGGCGGCTGTGGATATGGCAACCGCCTGCTTTACGCTCATTTGAGGCAAGGGTCGATGAACAACCCACCAAGTGCCGAAATGATCGAGAAAGCTCATCATTTGACCTGTGGCGTGGTAAACATACACAGGGCTTTCCAATATCAACAGGTCAGCATCCATAATCGCCGCCACAATCGGCTCAAGCTCATTATAATGCGGGCAATTTGATAATTCTGTTTTAAAACAGGTATAACATCCAAGGCAAGGTTTATTAAAATCCCGAGGCAGAAAAAATTCCCGAATCTCTCCGCCAACCTTATCTGCCAGCTTCCTTGCCACCATACAGGTGCTTCCCTCATGGCTCTGGCCGTGAATAATCAATATTTTCATCGTTAATAACCTCTTTTGAAGCTTTTTTAATATTTACATCGGTTTATAATATATATTCTAAAATATTATTTTATGTTTTTATAGACGGTTTCTATATGAATATGTGTCGTTTTTTTAGGTGGGCAGATTTTTTGGTTACTTCCTATCGTTCGTTAGGCTACAATTTCAAATTGAAGTGGCCATGCCCAAGCGGACACAGCCGCATTGCTCTATAAATCGGAATCTGTCGAATAATAGCTACTCTTCTTTCACTTTATGTCAGTATTCAATGGGGTCACCTCTTTCATATTGCGTGCAACAATTCCCCAATATGCCTTTTCCTCATATGGGGAAGCTCCCACACAGAATACGACGATTTTCTTGCCCTGCAAGTCTTTGATGTTTTTCTTTAAGAAAGATAAACCGGCAATGCCCAATGCGTAAATTCCTCCGCCGAGAAGGATGGTGTCATATTCCCGGACAGCAGAAATTCTTGCTTGCTTTGTTTCCATGTATGGAAAGCCTGTTTTCTCTGAAAGCCACTGCGCGTATTTTTTGGTGGATCCATATTTTTACTGATAAAGGATAATGCCGTTCATGCCTGGTCCCTCCATGATAATACTATGCTCACAATCCAATGACTTTCTAAAACCCCATCAAACCGACTTCTGAAAAAGTACGGTCTGTTCTTTCAAGGATATTTTGACCACTTGATACCCATAACCCATCAATTCTTTTTTGGAAGCAAGAAAAGAATGGTCGATGGAAACGCCGACAATCTGCTCAATTTCAGCAAATGTCAGGTTGAAGCTGTCTGTGCCGTTTTCTCTGATCCACGCCCACAAAGCATCGTATTTGCTCATCGTGTCACCTTCCTGACTGCTGATAGAGTCTGAAAAACTGCCGGATATGCTTATCCACCAACTCCATAACCTCCGTCTCCCGTTCCGGTTCTCGGTCGCACAAATTGATCCAAACGGAAATAGGCAGACAGAATTGAGCAGCCATGATTTCGGGGTCATCCTCAGCCAGAACCCCTTTCTGAATCAGGCACTTGATAAGCCCGGTGAAATACCCCAGCACATCAGAATAATTCTGCTTGGTCTGCAGCTTCGCAAGCGACCGATTCTGGAACTGTTCGATCACCAGCATTTTTCGCGCCCTGCTGATAGCGGGATCGTGGAGTAAATAGCGAATCTGTCCCCCAATCATCTTCACGGCATCGTCGGGGGTCAGAGGAAGATTATCGTTATCTTTTCCCCAATCCGTTTTGGCAAAAATAGAATGTGTTTCATACTGCCCTAACACTTCTTTCACCAATTCATCCAAAATAGCCTGCTTATTTTCAAAATGGCTGTAAAGCGAAGCCTTGCGAATGCCGACGGCACTTGCGATTTGGGAAATTGAGGTTGCTTCAAAACCCTGTACAGAAAACATTTCCAGTGCTGCTTCCAAAATTTCCTGCTTCGTGTTTCCTCGTTCCATAACACATTCTCCTCCCTTGCTGCCGAAACATTAGATTTGCAGTGATTGAAATATTGTATATCATTATTATACACTACCTATCGTTCGGTTGTCAATGGTGATTCCAGAAATATATATTAATGTATTGTAAATTATTTTTGGCGTTTATAGACACACATTAATTGCTAACATGGATCAAAAAACTGAAACAATGTTTTTGCTTTAGAAAGAATGTTAGTCAATGATGCCATCCTATTGTAGATTAATATTTCCATACACCAACGCTCCGGAAGTAGAAGTTTTTCTTTCCTCAATGGATTTTTCAATCGCAACTTGCTATTGCAATTTGCGCACTGGAAAAAGCCCTTAAAGACAAGAAAAGTCCTTGAAAATCAAGGACTTTTGTGTGTAGTAGTCTTTTCGTGCTACATAGATGGCGTCGCTAAGAGGATTTGAACCTCCGGCCTACCGCTTAGGAGGCGGTCGCTCTGTCCAGCTGAGCTATAGCGACATATCATCATGGCAGTACCCTGCCCTGTCTCTTTGAAAATACTCCTGACCACATGGTCAGGAGTATGGGTTGCGGCACTTGCCGCTGGTGGGCCATCGGGGACTCGAACCCAGGACCAACCGGTTATGAGCCGGTAGCTCTGACCAACTGAGCTAATGGCCCCCTTGCTTGCAACGGACATGGACTCCTGCAAACACGGGTAAGTATACCACAAACAGGCTGGTTTGTCAAGTATTTTGTGAAAGATTTCTGCTTCAGCCTGACCCCTTCCGTTACAGTTCAGCCGGGGAGCCTATGAAAAAATCACATACCCCCATGCTTCATGTGTATAATACTTTTCATTTCGGGCGGATATGGAATCTACCCCTATAACGGTAGGGGTGAATTGTGTTCGCCCGCATGGAACTGGGAGGCCACAGGTCGCTGCCCCTACAATTGTAAATACCTGTACGGAACATAATATGGCACGGTTATTCCGTAGCCACTCTGCTGAACTGTAACCCTTCCTCAGAAATGTAAACAGGAATTTCCGGGAAACGCTTGACAAAAAGCACAAATGATGTTATAATCGGATTGCATTTTCTTGCAGAATCACATTTTCACAAAGGAGTCGCCATGAAAAAGCTATTCGCCCTTCTGTTAGCCGGTCTGATGCTTATTTCCACAACTGCCTGTTCCGTACCGGAGCAGGAATCCGGCGAGACAAGTGCACAATCCGAAGAAGCAACCCAGGCATTTTTCCCCGCTGTCGAAAGAACATCCTACGGCGGAGCCACCTTTCAGATGGTCGGTTTTACCACACCGGGCGACTGGTATTACGCCCAGGAGATGACCCAGAGCACCCTGAACGATGCGATCTATGAGATGAACAAGTCGGTGGAGGACTATCTGGATGTCCGCATTGCCTACGAGCAGATCACCACTGTATCCACCGGTGGCGAGGTCTTTGACAGGGTTCGTCCCTCCATTATCAGCGGAGATGACACCTATCAGCTCTGCATCCTGCATCCGTACTACAGCTACAATTCCTTCATCTCCGCCAACTATGCGTACGATTTCTATGACCTTGATGCCATGGATCTGAACCAGGACTACTGGAACAAGAAGGTGATCGATTCGCTGGCTATCAACGGCAAGGCTTATATCGCCCTCGGCGACCTATGCCAGTATAATCTTAATGTGCTATACTGCAATAAGTTCCTGATGAAGCAAATGGACATGACCATTCCCTATGACCAGGTTCGTTCCGGCGACTGGACACTGGATGCATTCATTTCTATGTCTACAGATATGTACATAGACAGCAACGGTGACGGGGCCAGGAATAACGGGGACACCTACGGATTTGCCAGCATGTGGGATGCCAACGGCTCTGCCTTCATGCAGGCATCAGATATTTATGTGGTCACACGGAATGAGTATGACCAGTTTGAACTGTCTCTGTACAGCACGAAGCTGGAGGATTTTTACGAAAAGCTCTACAACTGGTCCAAGAACGAAGGCGTATATCTGTGGGAATTCGGGGACAAAAACAACACCAGCAAAAACCTTGATTTCCTGCTGGGGCGTTCCTGCTTCACTTTGCATGCACTGGGTACGGATTACCTGTCTGCTGACTTTGATGTGGGTATCCTTCCCTTGCCCAAGTACGACAAATATCAGGAGAAGTACGCCCATGTGAACTGGGGGAACAACATCGTCGTCCCGACCACCATCCAGAATCCCCGGATGGTGGGTGAGGTGCTGGAATTGATGGCCTACTATTCAAGCACGGTGGTTCACAATGCGTACTATGACACGGTTCTTCAGTTCCGGGTCTCCAACTCTCCGGATGACCGGGAAATGGTGGAATTGATATACAATACCGTCGTATTCGACCCAGGCATCGCCTACTGCGATGGGAACAACGGGTTGTGGTATCTCGTGTACTTGCCTTGCTTTGGTATTCGCTTTAATCAGGCGCAGGTGTCTTCTTACTACAGGACCTATGCCAAAACAGCCCAAAAGGGGCTAGACAAGCTGTTCTCTCAGAAATAGTTCTGACGCACAGTACACATAATGGAAAGAACCGGGTTGTCAGACGACCCGGTTCTTCTTTTTGTATGTTTGGGTTATCCTCTTTCGTCCAGCGGCACATATGTCTGCGGCTTGGCAATGCACTTGTAGCCGGGACGAATGATCTTGTTGGAGGACAGGTATTCCTCAATGCGGTGGGCGCACCAACCGGCGGTACGGGCGATGGTAAACAGCGGGGTGTACATCTCCACCGGGATGTCCAGCATCCGGTACACCAGGCCGGAGTACAGATCCACATTGGCGCACATCTCCCTGTGTCCGCCTTTATACATGTCGAACAGCCCGGGAGTGATGCGTTCAATGGCCTCCAGCAGTTCAAAATCATCGCCATACCCCTTGTCGTAGGCCAGCTTCCGGGCGTACTTCTTCAGCGTCACCGCACGGGGATCGGACTTGGTATACACCGCATGACCCATGCCGTAGATCAGCCCGGATCCATCGTTGGCTTCTCCCTTGAGTATGCGGTACAGGAAGGAGGCCAGCTCATCCTCATTGTGGGTATCCTTCACATTGGCCTTGATGCAATCGAACATCTCCTGCACCTTGATGTTGGCACCGCCATGGCGGGGGCCTTTCAGGGCACCGATGCCGGCGCTGATGGCGGAGTAGGTGTCTGTTCCTGTGGAGGAAAGCACTCTCGTGGAGAAGGTAGAGGCGTTGCCGCCGCCATGCTCGGCATGGATGATCAGGCACAGGTCAAGCAGGTGCGCCTCCTCGGAGGTGTATGTCTTGTTGGAACGGAGAACCCGCAAAAAGTTCTCCGCCGTGGATAACTCCACCCGGGGATTGTGGAGGTTCAGCGACTTATTGAAGAAAGCGTTGCGGTAGACAGCATAGGATTGAGCCGCAATGACCGGCAGGCGGGCCAGCAGCTCGATGGACTGCCGCAGCATATTCTCAATGGAGGTGTCATCCGGGTTGCTGTCGTAGGCATAGAGAGACAGCACCGCCGTCTGGAGCTTATTCATGATGGAGCGGGAGGGTGCCTTCATGATGATGTCCTCGGTGAAGCGAGGAGGCAGCGGGCGGAGCGTGGCCAGCAGGTCGTTGAATTCCGTCAGCTCTTCCCTGGTGGGCAGATGGCCGAAAAACAACAGGAAGGCGCATTCCTCAAAGCCGAACCGCCCCTCCTTGGCGCAGTTTTCCAGAAGATCGCACAGGTCATACCCCCGGTACTCCAGAAGTCCTTCCACCGGGCACTTTTCGCCCTCGTTGACCACATAGCCGTGGGCGTTGCCGATCCTGGTCACGCCGGCCGTTACGCCGGTGCCATCCGGCTCCCGGAGTCCCCGCTTGACCCGGTAGCCGTCAAAAGCCTCCCTGGGGATCTCGTAAGCCGAGCGGGCTTTCCCAAGCAGGTATTCAAACTCTTTTTCCGTGCGCTCCTGCTGTTCCGGTAGCACCTGGTATATATCAAATGAAAACGGCATACGCTGTCCTCCTTCTATGAATCACAGTATGGTATTCATGTAAAATTTGGCACTGCTTTTCTTCTCGGTCTTTGTTGCTGTCCAACTGTCCCGTATAGTATACCACAGTTCCCGACATTTTGCAAGAGTTAAATGAAAATATTTCAAATATATTTGCTTTTTCAGGTTTACAGGCTCTTTACGACAAATTTTTGAATTTTTTACTCTCACTTCTTGAATCCCTTTGCTGACTCACTGCACATTCCTTCTGCTTGTCTCTGTCGCAGATATCCGAGAGCAGTCCTGCCCGATGCGAAGTCGAATGACGGCTTGATATGTACTTTTTTCTGATAACCTATTGCTTTTTTCCATACTTTGATGTATAATACTTGGCGAGGTTTGATCCGTCAGGGTCAACACTTTATCACTTAGAAAAGGAGAACACAGAACACCATGAAGAAGCTATTGCTTACCTGCAGTCTCATTCTCGTCCTTCTGGTTGTCTTCTCTGCTGTGGCCTGCACCGGCAAAAACGGCCCGGCCAGCGAGAGTGACACGGAAACTGCCACTGAGCAGGTCACAGATCCCGCTACGACCACAGTGACGACGAAGGAAGAGACTCCCTCCGAACCGGTCGCAACAGATACGGATCCGGCAGAAGAGACCACCAGCGCGCCTGCGGAGGAAACCACCGCAGAGCCGGAAACACCCACTGAAACCGAAACGGAACCGGAGACCGAGCCGGACACCGAGCCGGAGACTGAGCCGGAGACTGAACCGCCCTACTATGAGCGCACCGATGCGTCCATTGGCTTTAAGAACTGGTCCTTCGATACCTTCAAGCTCAACGGTGCCCTGTACTTCCCGGAAGACGGCGGCTCAGACAAGAAGCTGGAAGCCATCGACAACACGGTAGAGATCGCCCTGGGTGAGACCCACGATTCCGTCAGCTTCCGTGGTTGGATCGGATTTAACCAGGCCATTGACAGCTTCGGCTACTACATCAACGATGAAGCCTTTGTCTTCGGCGACTTTGCCGAGGCAACCGGCGATGATGTCAAGGGCGCCGGCGGTGAGTTTGCCTCCCGCTTCTGCGTGGATGTTCCCCTGGCTGACCGGGCACCCGGCTCCTACACAGTGTGCCTGCTGGTCAAGCTGGCCGACGGCAAGGTCGTCAAGCTGTATGAGATCACCGTTGTCATCAAAGGCTATGAGCTGTCCTCCGACCATTTCCACACCTCTGTGGATTTTGTCAACGGCGCAGGCCCTGACGGTGCGCCCCACTACAGCGGACGGGGCGGTACTGACGAAATCGGCATTGATGTCATTGAGGGCGTGTCCATTCAGGAAGACATGACCGTCAGCATCACGGGCTGGTTCATCACCATGACCGAGACCGTCAAGTATGTGTGGTCTGTGGATGGCGTGACCTGGTATGACTGCGGCGGTACATTAAGTGATCGGCCTGACATTTATACCCATGCGTTGAATAACATTCCCAGAATGGCAGGTCTTGACGAAAGTGCTGTGAAGAACACGGGCTTTACCCTGATCGCTGACCTGACTCCTTTCAACAACCAGACTGTTTCCGTCACCTTTGCCGGTGTCTCCAAGGCAGATGAGACCAAGGTCATGCCCTTCGTGACCCTGGCTGACATCAAGGTGCCCAAGATCCCCACTGACATCGACTATACCTTTACGGCTGATGCCAACACCCAGGAAGCCGGCACTGACCTCAACCAGTCCGTGCTGTCCGACTTCTTCACCATCATATACGGTCTGGGCGATCCTCACAGTGTGGTGGAAGATGAGAATGGGAAGTACTTCTCCTTCGGCGGCATCAACGAGCTGTTCGCCGATGTGGACGGTAAGTACGCCTTTACCATTGACATCCGGAATGCCAGTACGACTTCCTTCGCCTTTGTCCGTGGTGTCCATTCTGTGCATCCCACAGACACCGCAGGGTTGCAGTTCGTGCTGAACAACTACTATGAGACCGACGGGAACAACCTGCTTGGCGGTGCCGGTATCTACGGTCGGATCGAAGGTGGCGTGCTGTACTTGATGCTCAAGTGCTATGACACCTCCACGGCTACCCGGATCAAGAATGTGATGTATCAGTTCGATGTGGACAGCAATGTGCTCACCTTTGCCGATGACGGCAAGGTCGTCTATGTGCTGGCCGGCGACAAGCTGATCACCACCATCACCCTGTCCGGCGCAGTCAACTATGACGATATGACTGTCAGCCCTGTCATCCCCTTTGCCGCCAAGGCTGAGATCGTCCTCGCCGACGGTACGGTGGAAACGCTGGAGAACACCCTGATCGCCAGCACCTCCTCTCAATTGGGTGTGGCTGTCCGTCCCGGCACCATCAACTTTACTTCCCTTGAAGTGGTTCCCTTCTCCGCTGTCACCATTCCGGAGGAGATCTACCGCCCCGACGCAAGAGAGAACATAGCAGCCGGTAAGCCCACCTCCACCAACAGCGTAGAATCAGACGACCCCAAGCGGGCTGGCTCTATGGCTACCGATGGTGATGACTCCACCCGCTGGGGTGCTAAGCCGCAGGGCGAGGCATTCCTGATCGTGGATCTGGAAGACAAGTATCTGGTGGATACCATCCGTGTTCATTTTGAGAACTCTGTTCTGGGCTACACCGTAGCCGTTTCCACGGACGGTGTGACCTATACCGATGTGTATGATGGTGCCCCCACCAGCGACGGAATAGTACTCATTTCGTTGGATACACCGGTCGAAGCCCGTTACATCCGCTTCCTGCGTGATGCAGATGCCGGTGCGGATACTTACTGGTTCAGCATCTGGGAGCTGGCTGTGTACGGTGCGCTTGTGTCCACCGAGCCTGAGGAACCTGAGGCACCCACTGCATACAGCCTTGCTCTCTATCAGACCAACCTGGGTAAGGCCCTGTACTTTGCCGGTGCCATGAACGGCAACTTCCTGGCTGCCACCGATGATGCCAGTGCTGCGACTGCCGTGTACCTGGAGGCTGTGGAAGGTGGTTCCTTCCTCTACTTCATGGACGGCGAGACAAAGACCTACATTGAGATCTATGAGTATACAGCGGGCAAGGTCGGTGTTCATCTGACCACCGAGCCGGTGAACCCCTTTGTTCCGAATGAGGAGCTGGGCGTGCTGACTGTCCACCTGCTGGATACGGAATACTATTTGGGTACCTATAAGACCTTTGAGACCTTTAGTGCCAGCAAGATCTCCTTCATCTCCGGCGACAATGCCGCCAATGTGGGTGTTTCGCAGTTCCCTGCCCAGCTTGTGGCTTTCGGCGAAGCTGTGACTGCCCCTGAGGCTTGATGTAAGTGTCAGCCAAGTAAATAAGTAATAAAAAAGCAGAGACAATGATCGTAAGGTCAGCGTCTCTGCTTTTGCTTATGGGTTACAGTTCAGGTACAGTACGACAGAACGCCTGCCCAGGAACTGTCAAAAATGGAACCCGGGTCGCATCCGTCACCGGGTATACGGCAGGGTGAGTCATGTTCTCCCGATGGCCAGGAAGATCAGCTTCCCGACAGCAAACAGGACGGCAGACAGGACAATGAAGATCAGCACGAACCAGTTGACCTGTTCCTTCCACCGCATGGCCAGGATGACGGCATCACCCACAGCGGCAATGACCATGGGCACCCACAACAGGAGATCCTGCCCCTGGCCTATGAATATCCGTCTCAGCATGAGAGTGAAGCAACACACCAGCACAATCGCCGTCACAGCCTCCACCACATGGAACAGGGTGGCTCGGGTGATCTGGGAGCGGTACATGACCGGGATGGCCATGGAGAACACGGTGAGATAGACCAGCGAATACCACAGCGTGAACGGGTGATCCGCCTTGGGGGTCTCCAGTACAGTCTTCAGCACCATGGCCACGATCAGCATCCCGTAGGACACGAATTGAATCGGAGCCACGGTGTGCTCGGTGTGCACCATGCCGGAGAACAATAGCACGCCGGCAGTCAGCGTCAGCATGGTGTAGTCCGGCAGGGCAGAGGCATCGAACAGGGAGTGCCAGAAGGAGCCATTGCAAAAGACCAACAGCACCAGGGTAGCCAGCAGGGACACCATGGTCAAGGTGTTGACATACCCGTCAAACCCCGATCCATACAGCCTGACGGACGGATCCGTCGCAGCTCGGATCAGGCTCTGCCCCCTCTCTGCAAACAGAATGACAAAGTAGAGCAGGAAAAACCAGGATATTGCGCAATTCATAGCTGATATACCTTCCTTTTTCATAATAATTACCTCCGGGCATTCAGGAATTATCTCTTTGCTTGAGCACTGTCAGGGATTCTCTTATGTCACCGTATGTGTCGATCAGGTCGGCGGCGGTGTCCCTGTCGCAGTCCCCCAGCTCCATCAGGATGCGGATACAGCGATCCCGGAGCTTGCTGTTGGTGGGCTTCACATTGACCATCAGGTTTCCTACCACCTTGCCGGTTCTGACCATAGCCCCGGTGGAGAGCATATTCAGGATCAGCTTCTGGGCAGTTCCTGCTTTGAGCCGGGAGGATCCGGTGATCACCTCCGGCCCCACATAGGGTGCCATGATGACCTCGCACAGCGGGTGCATGAGGCTGTCCGGGTTGCAGGTGATGCCCATGGGAATGGCACCGATCTCCCGGGCCTTTTCCAGTGCCCCCAGCACATAGGGTGCACCGCCGGAGGCGGAAAGGCCCACCACCACATCCCCGGCGGATGCGCCGTTTTCCATCAGTTCAGCCGCTCCCCGATCCCGGTCGTCCTCCGCTCCTTCGACGGCACGGAACATGGCTCCCTGCCCACCGGCTATGACGCCACGCACCACGGTCGGGTCAACCCCGAAGGTCGGCGGGCATTCGGAGGCATCCACCACGCCCAGACGGCCGGATGTACCGGCACCTATGTAGATCAGGTGTCCCCCGGCATCCAACTGCCGGGCGATGATGTCGATGGCCTTGGCAATGGCCTCAGCCTGGCTGGCCACCGCATCCTCCACCACCCGATTTTCCTGACACATGACCTGCACCATATCCAGCGTGGACATCTCATCAATGTGCAGGGTATTCTGATTCCGCCCCTCGGTCTTCAGTTTTCCGAGGTCTGTACGGGTTTCCGTTTCTTTCATAACTTAAACCATCCCCTTCTGCTTCATGGCCCAGACCTTCAGCACCGCCGCCTGGGTCTTGCTGTCCTGTACCTGTCCGGACAGGATGGCGTCCACCAGCTCCTCCAGCGGGATCTCCAAAAGCTCCAGGCACTCGTCCTCGTCCGGGTCTGTCTCCCCCAGGGTCATATCCTTTGCCAGGTACATATAGATGATCTCCGTGAGCAGGGCCGGTGATGTACTCAGGTTTCCGATGGGGGTCAGCTTGTCGGTGCGGTAGCCTGTCTCCTCCCGCAGTTCCCGCAGGGCGGCTTCCTCATGATCCTCGCCAGGGTAGTCCAGCTTGCCCGCCGGGATCTCCAGTGTCACCCGCCCCAGGGCATATCGGTATTGCCTGACGCAGACCACCTTGCCGTCCTTTGTCAGGGGTACGACCGCTACCGCACCGCCGTGCTTGCAGTACTCCCGGGTGCTTGTCCGCCCGTTGGGTAGGTCTACCCTGTCCTTGTACACATGGAGCACCCGGCCGTCATAGATCAGCTGACTGTCCTTCATCTTCTCTTCAAAGTAGGAAAGCTCTTTCATCGGTTTGTATTCCTTTCATCTCACGGTTTTCTGCTTATCATTAGTTACAGTTCTGCCAGGGACGGGAGAACGCCTGGGGGCTTCTTAAAAGAAGCCCCCAGACCCCCAAGAACTTTCAAAACATGAATATATTCATATTCAGTACGCTGTTTAGTGATATTTTTGTTATCATTCTCCCAGGAGCTCCAGCGTTGCTGATACCGAAAGCAACAGAAATGCCGTCGCGGGGATCCCTTTCCCCGCTCTTCGGTGGAAAAGGGAGCGTACTGTGGGGGATAGCAGAACTGTAATTATAATTATATACCATCTCGCATAATTTGTAAAGAAAAATATTGAAATTCCGGGGAAAATATGATACAATACTGTTATCGTAGCCAGGCAAGGCCACACAGAGCGCACAGAAAGGAAGCCCTTTTCATGGAATCCATTGTATCCCCCAAAACAGAAGCCACAGGGGAAGCCAAAAATGAGAATATTCTTCTGATCATCAACCCTGTGTCAGGGAAAATGAAGTCCAAAACCGGCCTTTTTGAAATTCTGGATGAGCTGTACCGCCTCCCGGACGGAAGCCCGAACACCCGCCGGCTGGTCACGGTGTGCCCGACCATGTTCCGGGGACAGGCCACGGCTCTGGCGGCGTCAGCCAGGGAAAAGGGCTTTGACCGGGTCATCTGTTGCGGCGGAGACGGAACCCTCAACGAAACCGTCAACGGCCTGATGACCATTCCGGGAGAGATGCGCCCGCCGCTGGGGTATATTGCCGCCGGGAGCACCAACGATTTCGCCACCAGCATTGGCCTTCCCTCCAACCTCCGTGTCCTGGCAAAAATTGCTGGCGGAGAGGGGGATATGCCGCTGGATGTGGGTCAGTTCCTCCCGCTGGATGACGGCTTTGCCCAGGACAGCCGGTTCTTTTCCTACATCGCCACCTTCGGCGTTTTCTCCGAGGCTTCCTACGCCACGCCGCAGAATGTGAAGAATGTGCTGGGCCACATGGCCTACATTCTGTCCGGCATCAATGAGCTGGGGAACATTCAGCCCTACCGGGTATCGGTGGAGCTGGCAGACGGTACGACCACGGAGGGAGAATATATTTTCGGTGCTGTCACCAACACCATATCAGCCGGTGGCGTGGTGAAGCTGCCTGCTGACCAGGTCTCCCTGTCGGATGGGGCACTGGAAGTGTTCCTGATCCGGCGGCCCCGCAATCCCGGGGATCTGAACCGCATCATCTCCTCCCTGCTGGCCAGCAACTACAAGGACAACCCCATGATCCAGTTCTATCACACGCCCCGTGCCCGCTTCACCATGGAGGAGCCGCTCTGCTGGTCACTGGATGGGGAAGAAGCTCGGGGTGGCACCCGGGTGGAGATCGTCTGCCACGCCGGAGCCATCCACCTGGTACACGACTCACAACTAGAAAAAGGTGCAAGCAATACCTGAAACTTCACTGATGCCGGATATGTGTTGACTCCGAAAAAACATTCTGCAAAAAAGCCATCGCACGGAGCGGTGGCTTTTTCATAGCATGGTTGTAATCAGTTCACGAAGTCCCGCACCACCCGGCAGAGCTTGTCAATACCGTCCACGATCTGCTGATCCGAGGGGGTGGAGTAGTTGAGGCGGAAGGAGTGGGAAGGTGCTTCGGTATCGCAGTTGAAGGTGACACCGGGAACCACCCGGAGCTTGGCAGCGATGGTGGCCTTCAGGAAGGCGTTCATGTCCACCGCCTCCGGTAGCGTCACCCAGATGAACAGGCCACCCTCCGGCCGTGTGAAGCTGACAGAGGCAGGCATGCCCGCCTCCAGCCCCCGGATCATCAGGCCGCACTTATGCCGGTAGATGTCCCGGATCTTCTGAATATGGGCAGGCAGGTCGCACTCGGTGATGAACTTGTAGCAGAGGATCTGGAAGAACAGGTTGGTGTGCACATCCTCGCTCTGCTTGGCCACCACCATCTTGGAGGCTACCTCCTCCGGTGCCACAACAAAGCCCACCCGCATACCGGCCGAGAGGATCTTGGAGAAGGTGGAGCCGTAGATGACCAGTCCCTCGGTGTCCATGCTCTTGATGGTGGGGATCTCCTCCCCGGCGAAGCGCAGTTCACCGTAGGGGTTATCCTCAAAGATCATGATGCCGTACTTTTTGGCGATCTCATACACCTTGATCCGCTTCTCCAGAGAGGCGGTCAGTCCGGCGGGATTCTGGAAGGTGGGGATCAGGTACAACAGCTTGGCACGGGGGGTACTCTTGATGGTCTCCTCCAGGGCATCGGTGTCGATCCCGTCCGGGCACAACGGCACGCCTACGGTTTTGGCCCCACAGGAGCGGAAGGCGTTCAGCGCCCCGATGAAGGAGGGGTTCTCGCAAATGACCACATCTCCCTCGTTGCAGAAGACCTTGCAGGCCAGCTCAATGCCCTGCTGTCCTCCGGACACGATGATGGTGGTGTCATTGAAAGAGTCCCCGGCGGCGACGGATCTGCCGATGCCGAACACTTCCTTCTGCCGTTTGGCAACGACCTCCCGCAGGGGGGCATACCCCTCGGTCACGCCGTATTGCAGGGCTACCGTGGACTGGGTGCGGAAGATGTCAGCGGCCAGGCGGGCCAGATCCTCCACCGGGAAGGACTCCGGGGCCGGATTGCCGGCGGCGAAGCTGATGGTCTCTGCATCCGAGGGAGCCTTGAGTATCTCCCGGATAGCGGAGGGCTTGAGGTTGGCGATCTTATCAGAGAATGGGTAGTTCATGTGTTGCTCCTTTCAGGCTTGACAAGCCATGGTTGCCTTTATATGTGGATTCTTACTGGTACATCTTTGTTGGGATCCCTGTTACTTTTTCTTCGGCCGCACCCGGATGAAGGCCAGCTTTCCGCCGGGGTTGAGCCTGTCCGGCTCGTTGCGCAGTTCAAAGCCACCCAGTGACTCCAGGAAGGGGGCCAGCTTCTTATAGCCGAAGTTCCGGACATCGAAATCCGGGTATCGCTTGGCCAGCACATTCCCCAGGCTGGACACCGGCATCCAGCCGTCCTCGTCGGAAAAATTGGCCAGTTGCTGGGTGATGGTGCCCTTGATAGCCGACAGCTCCGTCTGGGATGTCTCGTGCCTGTCCCGGGGCTTGTCCTTCCCTTCCTTCGGGATCTCCCTGGTGCTGTCCTTTCCTGTGTCCTTGACAGCCGGGGTGGACTTTTCCTGGGGGACGCTCTGTCCGGCTGTGGGTGTCTCCTTCTCTGTGCGCTGGATCTCGTCGATGAACTTGAATTCCTCGCAGGCAGTGACGAAAGGTCGTGGTGTCTTCTTCTCCCCCATGCCAATGACCAGCATACCTGCCTCCCGGAGTCGGGCGGCCAGCCTTGTAAAATCGCTGTCGGAGGAGACCAGGCAAAAGCCATCCACCTGACCGGTATACAGGATGTCCATGGCGTCTATGATCAGTGCCGCATCGGTGGAATTCTTTCCGGTGGTGTAGCTGTACTGCTGTATGGGGTTCAGAGAGTATTCCAACAGCACCGACTTCCAGCCTTGCATCTCGTTGCGGGTCCAGTCGGCGTAGATGCGCTTATAGGTCACTACTCCCTTGGAGGTGGCCTCGTCAATGATGACCTTGATGTAAGCCGGGGATACATTGTCGGCATCAATCAGGACAGCCAGGTGTTTTTCATCGTTCATGAGGGTTCCTTCCTTCGTGGATTCTCATTGCGTCCATTCGTTTTTCGCTTATATCATACCATAATTTCCTGGGCTTGTCAAGTGTGTACCCATCCCTTGCGTGATATTACAGGATTAGGAGTACGGAGAGTAGTTACAGTTCACCTACCTCCCGCAGTACGCTCCCTTTTCCGCCGTAGAGCGGGGCGAGGGGCCCCCGCGATGGCGTTTCTGCTGTTTTAGGCGACAGTAACGCTGTATCCCCTGTGAAACGGTATCAAAAATATTACAGAATAACGCTCCGAACAGTACACAATACCTGTTTTGAAAGTTCTTGGGGGTCTGGGGGCTTCTTCCAAGAAGC
>CAMEON010000049.1 GCA_945929845.1 uncultured Clostridia bacterium
AATCGCAGACGAAAAAATCTGTACCGAATCTGTACCACCTCATTAAATCAGCGTTCCCTTAATTACTTTTCTGAAAGGATAGCTTATGAAAAAACGAAATATTTTGTTGGTTTGTATTGTACTCACACTGATAATTATTACGGTAGGCATTGTGTACTGGGTTATGAGCGCTATAGATGTTTCGGAGTATCAGGTTCTTGATTACAATATAGTCTGGGAAGAATGCCAAAAAAAGATAGACTACCGTGCTTTTCCTAATTCCCGAGTATATTATAAAATCAAAAATGTACCTGCCGATGAGTACATTGCGTGCAAATATCGTTACAATGGAGTGGGAGCCGATAAAGTCCCCCGTGTTCTGGTCCACAAGGATGTCGATCCATCCTTCAAACTGGATATATCATCCGCAGGATTGTTTTTCGGTCGGCTCAACGGCGCAAACTTTTCGGACGAAGATTGGCTTCTGTACGGAAAGAGAATCCAAGAGTCAGAAATATTGAAAATTGATGAGGCAGTCGCAAAAGAACTGGCAGACTGTATTACTGCCGAGAATCGTGAATACATAAATACTGAGGACTATGAAGATTGGTGGCAATGTAAGGATTATGTGTATGACAGCGATAAAAATGTGCTGATGATCCAATACCCTTTGGAGAAATACAGCGAGCTCCTTTGGATGGCAAATATTGTTCGTTATAAGGATGATTATTATATCGAATTAAACGGTGGCCCACATGAATACGACCAAGGGAGTCAACACATGCGCTGTCCTGAGGAATTGGCAGTTTTCATCGAACAAATCGTAAGCACAAATGGCAGTAGCAATCCACAATCGCTTCCAGAGCAGTAACCGACCATGATATTCTGCCCCGGGTGAGGGACATTCTGCTCCTCGCCCAGGCAGGAGAACTTTGAGCGGGTAAAAGTCTGTTGATGCTGATGATTTTCTTCAATCGTCACCGACCGTGGGGGCGGATATGGAATCCGTCCCTACGGGAAGTCTGTTGTGTAGTATTCAATTGGTGATGCAGTAAAATACTCATCAGGAGGATGATTATAAAAACACGGTATCAAAGAAAGTTGTGATGATACCAGCAGTCGTACTTTTGCTTGCGCTCCTTACGGAAGGCGGCGGTCTGCTCATATGCCGCCTGAGGACCATCGGGCTGATCGGGAAAATTGACCAGGTGAATTATGTATCTTTGTGGCATTCACTCCGAATACATGATGCCATTCATTTTCTTTGGAACGATGTGGATAAAAAAATCCCCTGCTCTTGCAGGGGACTTTTTATGGGGTGAGTAGTGGGGTTCGAACCCATGACCTCCAGGGCCACAACCTGGCGCTCTAACCAGCTGAGCTATACCCACCATAAGGAAGGGGAAACGATCTGAATCCGGAACAACGGCTCCTGAGAGGGCCTGCCCCCGGCGAACCGGATGGCGCGCCTTGGGGGATTCGAACCCTCGACCTACTGCTTAGAAGGCAGTTGCTCTATCCAACTGAGCTAAAGGCGCATATGGAGCGAGTGATGGGAATCGAACCCACGCGACCAGCTTGGAAGGCTGGGATTCTACCATTGAACTACACTCGCACAAGCCCCTCTCAAATCGCTTGCCTATTATACCATATCAAAGGAGGTTTGTCAAGGGCTTTTTTGAAAAAACTTGTTCGATGTGTGAGAACCGGCGTTACAGTTCAGCCGGGTGGCCGTAGAATAACCGTATCACATGATATTCCGTATAGGTTTTACAATGGTGGGGACAGCTTCCATATCCGTCCGAAACGCAAAGTATGGCGCATATGAAGCATGAGTCATGTGTTTTTTCATAGGCACCCGGCGAACAGCTACAGAAAAATGAGTTTTTTTCAAAAAAGCTATTGCTTTTTCAAAACTTTTATGGTATAATACCATGCGTTGTCTTATGATTGCAGGCGTGTCATAACCTGACAGGCCCGAAACCACAGTAAGGAGGTGTCAAGTATGGCAAAGTGCAGTATCTGCGGAAAGGGTGTTGTATACGGGCAGAGTGTGTCCCACTCCAACCGGAAGACCAACCGTACCTGGAAGCCCAACATCCGCAAGGTAAAGGCAATCGTTGACGGTACCCCGAGAACCGTGGCGGTTTGTGCCCGTTGCCTGCGTTCGGGAAAGGTCACCCGTGCCTGATGGTTCCCATCGGCCGTAGCCTCGGCTGTTCCCGTTTTTTCAGATAGAGATCGGCTTCCGTCCCTTCTTGTGACGGCGGCCGGTCTCTTTTTCTGCACCCGGGTTCAAGGCACTTTTTCGCCCCGTTTTCTTCAGAAAATCCGGGAAACCCCTTGACCTGAGGGGGCTTTTTTGTTATACTATACACATCAGAATGGCAAGCCTTACATTCCCCGTTGAGCTTCGAGCAACGGGAGAACGAAAATCTTCTTCAGGGCGGCTGTAAGAAAGGATGGTCATACATATGGAGCGCAGTAAACTGTTTGACAAGATATACGCCTGCTGGCTGGGCAAGAACATCGGTGGAACCTTGGGCACACCGGTGGAGGGGTGCAAGGATGTCATGCACCTGACCTGGTACCCCCGCCTTGACCCCAAGGGTGCCCTGCCCAACGACGACCTGGATCTCCAACTGGTCAATCTCCACGCCATGGAGCAGTACGGGGTGCATCTGGATGCCGCCGGCATTGCCGCCGAGTGGACAGAGCATGTGTACTTCCCCTGGGATGAGTACGGGTACAGCGTCACCGCCATGCGGATGGGCTTCAAGCCCCCCTTCTCCGGCACTTTCGACAACAGCTTCACCGACTGCATGGGCTCCCCCATCCGGTCGGAGATATGGGCCGCCATCTGCGCCGGGAAGCCCCGCCTGGCCGCCTACTTCGCCTGGCAGGATGCGGTGGTGGATCACGCCGGCGGAGAGGGCGTATTCGGGGAGATCTTCAACGCCGCCCTGGAAGCCGCCGCCTATGAGTCGCAGGATGTACCCGCACTCATCCGGGAGGCTCTGTCCTACATTCCCGCTACCTGCCGTGTACACCAGGCGGTGAGCCATATGCTGGCGCTGTATGAAGCGGGCACCGACCTGCCGGAGGCTCGGGAGATCATCCTCCGGGATCACGGCCGGTATAATTTCACGGATGCACCGCAGAATATCGCCTTCGGTCTGGCCGGGCTTCTGTGGGGAGAGAATTTTGAGGATGCCATCCTCAAGGTGGTCAATCTGGGCTATGATACCGACTGTACCGTTGCCACCTGTGGGGCCATCCTGGGCATCCTGCACGGCCGGGAGGGGATCCCCACCAAGTGGTCGGCACCCATCGGAGACGCCATCCAGGTGTCAGCCGCCATCCGTGGCTTTGTGGCTCCGGCCAATCTGGACAACCTGACTGACCGGTGCCTGTCCCTGTACGACAAGCTGAGTCTGGAGGATCCCGAGGGGTATGTGATCACCCCGGAGGACAACGCAGACTTTGAGGTTCAGCACTATGTCCTGCCTGTCGGTAGCCGCCCCGGGGAGGGTGTGACCTTTGACCTGCGGTATGTGGACGGCCCCGTCGTAGCCGCCGAACAGCCTGCCGGTATCCGCCTGACTGTCACCAACCACACCGCCTGGCCCTGGCACACCGCACTGTCCTTCCAGTTGCCGGAGGGACTCCTGGCCGGAGGTGGCCTTGGGCAGTTGGAGCTGTCTCCCGGGCAGACGGTGGAGCGCACCCTGACAGTCCTGTCCGACGGGCAGGGTCGGATCCCGGATGGACGGGTCTATCCCGTCAGCCTTGTGGTGCGCCGCTTCAATGACAACAGCTTCTGGACGGACTATCGCATTCCCTTCACCCTGCTGGCTCCCAACCGCTGGACGCTTTGCGGGAAAAAGATGCTGATCCCCGGCTGTACCGTCCGGTTCCCGGAGCAGACGGCCGATGGGGTCTATGTAGCCGAGTCCGTGCTGACGACCCCTGTGGAGCGGGCGACAAGGCTGTTCTGCAACACCGAATCTCCCGTCACCGTGACGGTTGATGGAGTTGTCCGCATCCACACGGATGGGGAACAGCCCTTCCTGCCCGCCTACCATCGGGTGCCCGGCACTCAGTGCTGGGACGGTACGCTGTCCGCCGGGGCGCACACGATCCGGGTGGAGGTACGCACGACTCCCGGTGCCCAGCCGCCCCGCTTCGTCATCAGCCTCAATGCACCGGCCCATGTCAGCGAGCCCGGAAACTTCTACGCCTATGTGGATGACCATTTTGCAGCAGAAGGCGAGGATAAATAAAAGTCAGAACAGCCGGAGAGAACCGGCACACGCTTCCGCATTCGTTGGAAAGGGATAGTCAAACATGGACACACAGAACACAGCACAGACAGCGGACGCCATGCGCAGTCTTGTCCTGTCGCACAAGGGCCTGCTGGGGTGTGGCACAGAGTACACCGCCGCCCTGGATGCCGGGGGACACCTCCACTTTTCCGGCGGAAACCGCTGGGGGCAGGAAGAGGCGATCTTCTGGGAGGGTCTTGTTGCTGTGTGCTGTGGGTCGGACTACCTTCTTGGCCTGACCCGGGAGGGTCGGGTACTCTTTGCGGGTCGGGATGCAGGTGAGGAGAACGGTGCCTCCATACGGCAGGCCGCCGCATCGCTGACCGGCATCCGGCTCCTGTCCTGTGGCCCCCGCCACGCCGCCGCTCTGTCCGGGAGCGGTCGGGTAAGCTGTATGGGGGAGAACAGTCACGGGCAGTGCGACACGGAGGACTGGAAGAATATTACGGACATCTGTTGCGGCGACACCTTTACCCTGGGGCTGACCCGGTCGGGGCAGGTGTTGGTGGCCGGCGGGTCGGATGCCCTGGTTCACCGTGTGTCCGGCTGGCAGGGGGTAGCCGGCCTTTTTGTCAATGCCGAAGGGCGGACGGCCTACGCCGTCACCGGGGACGGACGCCTCCTGTCCTCCGGCAGACTGCCGGGCAAAGCCAGGCAATGGAAGGGACTGGTTCAGGTGACGGCGGTCGGTCGGAAGCTTTGGGGCATCACCGCCGCTGGGCAGCTTTTGTCCTGCGACAGTTTGCCCCCCCTGCCGGAGCGGTACAGCGGGGCGTACAGTCAGGTGGCGGCCTGTGCCGCCGGGCCATGGCATACCGTTATAGTGACCCGGGACGGGCGGGCTGTCTGCCTGGGTACAGCCGCTGTGAAGGGAAAGACTGCCGTGCATCCCCGCCGAGGGCAGGAATCCTTCGGTCGGGGGGATGTGGCCGGATGGCCCTGCCTGTTTGACCGCTTTGAGAACATCAGTGCCAAGCGGCTGGACAGTGTCCGTGACATCGACATATCCGAGCGGCAGTATCAGGAGCGGCTGACCATGGCACGGCGGTACAGCCGGAGACTGGCCTGCGGCCCTCGCCTGACAGCCTGTCTGACAGCGGACGACCGGGTGCTGTCCACCGGAGGAATGGCGGATGTGCGCTCCTGGGGGCAGGTGGTAGCACTGTCCTGCGGGGCCTCCCACCTGCTGGCTCTCCGGGCGGATGGCCGTGTGCTTGCCGCCGGAAATGACGACACCGGGTGCTGTCAGGTATCCGGGTGGGCTCATGTGCGGCAGATCCTGGCCGAAAAGTATCACTCCCTGGGTCTGATGGAGGATGGCCGGGTTCTGTTCGCCGGGCAGAACAGCCACGGGCAGGGGGATGTGACTAGGTGGGAGCATATCGTCATGCTCCGTGGAACAGACCGTTGCACGGTGGGCGTGGACAAGGACGGCGGATTGCATGTGGCGGGCAGACTGCCGGTGGACGAGCGTGCCTTCCGGACAATAGACGGAAAACGGTTGGCCGATCTGTGCCTGACAGAGCACCTGGTAGCCGCCCTCTACACGGACGGCCGGGTACAGGTGGTGGGGGACGCCACCTGCGTCTGCACCGGTCCGGAGGAGTCTGTCGGAGAGGGATCCGACTGGGTCAGCCTTGCCAATGTGGCGGACTGGCAGGATGTGCGGGCACTGGCGGCCGGTGACAGCTTCCTTGTGGGTCTTTGCTACGGCGGCCATGTGGTAGCCGCCGGACGGAATGACCGTGGACAGTGCCGGGTGGATGGCTGGCACCGGGTGGTGGCGGTGGCCTGCGGAGCCTGCCACGCTGTGGGTCTGTGTGCGGACGGGACGGTGGTCTCCTCCGGTGCCCAGCGCACCGGGGAGGAGCATACAGTCGGTGTCAGCACCATGGGCGGTGCTGTCATGGCCTGGGAGAAGGCGGCCTTCACCGGGTATGCGCCCTGCGATACCTCTACCTGGCGGGATGTGCTTGCGGTAGCCTGTGGCCGTGACCACGCTGTGGCCATCACCGCAGGGGGGCGGCTTCTGACCTGCGGGCTGGATCTGGACAGGCAGTGCACCGATGCGGCGGCCTTCACCCTGTTCCGTGATCTGCAACAGTATGACGGGTACGGTCGCTATAATATACGGAGTGAGTCATCAGCAGGTTTTTCCTCCTATGCGAGAGAGGACGGGACTGTCTCCGGTGGGGATGGCTTGCTCACTGATGCCCCCGATTGGCTCACCTATGCCCCGGCTCTGCGCAGGGATGCGGAGATTTGGGCCAATCGCATGGTGGGAGACGACACGCACATGACCTGTCTGGATGATCGTGGCGGGGCATTCTCCTACCTTTTCAACAGGAAGTGCCTGATCCGGGAGAGAGTGGAGGACATGGAAGGCGTGGCGTCACTGTCTGCCGGGGCCGGGTGTTCCCTGTTCGTCTACCGGGACGGGCGGGTCAGGGAGCGGGCAGACATGGCAGAGGGAACACCCCTTTTGGATCTGGCTACCCGGATGAACATTCCCCCGGCGGTGGCAGGGGGAGCGGTGGGGCCGCATCATACTGCCCTCCTTATGACGGACGGCACGGTGTACGCCTCCGGGGACAACGGGTACGGCCAATGCGACACCCTGTCGTGGCGAAATATCACCCAGGTGGCGGTAGGTTCACGGCACACCGTGGGTCTGCGTTCAGATGGAACAGTGGTAGCGACAGGCGGCAGTGAGGATGCCCCCTTCCGCCGCACCGGAACCGGCCCCTGCGCCGTCCGGGGGTGGAAGCAGGTGGTACGGATATACGCCGGGTCGGGTATGACCCTGGGCCTTTGCGGGGACGGCACCCTGCGGGTGGCGGGGAGCAACCGGTATGGGCAGTGCCACACCACCCTGTGGCAGGGCGTGGTGGATGCCGCCACCTCCGGCAAGCACACAGTGGGTCTGCGGGCAAATGGCACGGTGGTTGCCACCGGTTGCAACGACAGCGGGGAGTGCGATACCTCCTCCTGGACACGGGTCATCCGGATCGCTGTGGCGGAGGACATGACCCTGGGCCTGCGGGCGGACGGCACAGTGCTGGCCGCCGGGCGGCACAACCGGGCGTTCCGCTCCCTACAGGGCGTGCGTTCCCTGGCCTGTTTGGGGGACTGGCAGGTCTTTCTCCTGATGGACGGCAGTCTGTGGTTGCACAGGCGGGGCAGTGACTTCCTGCCGGAAAAGCTGCGGGGTGTCCGTCTGTTCACCCCGGCACCCGGGCACAGCATCCTGTCCCGCTGGGACGGTTCAGAGACACAGACTGTCCCCGAGAGCGTCGTGGCACGCCGCATACGGCGCAGTTTCGGATGCGGTCTTTCCCACACCGCCAGGCTGTTGCCGGACGGGCGGGTGGCCACCCAGGGTGCCAATGACTGCGGGCAGTGTGACACCGCCTCCTGGATCGGGGTCACGGCACTGTCCTGCGGCCTGAATCACACCGGTGCCATTGCCAATGGCCGGGTACAGCTCACCGGGTGGAACACCAGCGGGCAGTGCCGGGCAGAGGTGCTCAACAACCAGTTGATTCAAAAGGAGGAGCGAGGAATCGTTCTCAATTCGGGTATTCCGGAAGGAGCGGGGCATTTCACGGACATCGCCTGCGGCTATGAGCATACCGCCGTGCTACGGGGAGATGGCCGGGTGTTTGCCATCGGAGCCAATCCGGACGGCCGCTGTGACACCCACAAATGGCGGAATGCAACGGATATTGCCTGCGGTGTCCGCCATACGGTGGCCGTGACCGCCGATGGGCGATGTCTGGCGACGGGAGACAACGGGCAGGGGCAGTGCCGGGTAGACGGATGGAGTCATGTGGTCATGGTGGCCTGCGGGGAATACCACACGGTGGGTCTGTGTGCCGATGGCCATGTGGTGGCTGTAGGCGGGAACAGCCTGGGTCAGTGTCGGGTGGATGACCTACAGGACATCGTCTCCATCGGGTGCCTGCCGGAGGCCACGCTGTGCGTCCACGCAGACGGCCATGTGACCGTGCGGGGCGGGGATCGGCATCTGGTAAAGGCCGCCGCCGGACTGCAAGGCGTTGTCGCCATGGACGGCAAGGAGTACCGTCTGTGCGCCCTGACGGTGGATCGGCAAATGATCATGAATGTCCCCGGCGAGGACGGCACCGCCCGCATGCGGACAGCAGGGTTGTAACCACCCTGATACTCTAAATAGCAGCGGAAACATCATATTGTTGACATTTTTCAGAGGCTGTGTTATAATCTGAATGTATGAAGAAATCAGTATTCTGGCACGGTATGTCCTTATAACGATGGGGGAGGCATAGGAATAGTGAAAAGTAAAGGAAAATACATTCTTTGGACAGCGGTGGGACTCTGCCTGTGGCTGATGCTGTCCTGTCTGGCAGGTTGTTCCCTGTTCGGAAGGGGAACCACACAGGAGTCCGGCACAGACAGTACGGAGAGCCGGCAGGAAGAACAGCGTACAGATACGCAAGAAGAACAAAGCACCGATACCCAAACCGGGCACAGCGATGAGTCTGACACCGGGGAGTGTTCCCATGTGTTCGGGGAGTGGGTCATTGTCCGTGAGCCGGACTGCACCGGAGCCGGACAGCGCACTCGCACCTGCACCCTGTGCCATATCACAGAGACAGAGCTTCTCCCTGCACTGGAACATACTGTTGTGACAGATCCGGCTGTCCCGGCTACCTGTACCCAGTCCGGCAAGACCGAGGGCAGTCACTGCTCCGTATGCGGAGCGGTGCTGGTGCCCCAACAGGATATTCTTTCCCTGGGTCATGATTGGGTGGAGGATGCCGGTCATCCGGCTACCTGTACCGAGGATGGCCTGAGCGACGGCTCCCACTGCGCAGTGTGCGGGGAGGTGCGTGTGGCACAGACAGAGATCCCGGCAACCGGTCATGTCACGGTGATTGACCCAGGCATGGAAGCGACCTGCACCCGCGCAGGTCACAGCCAGGGTGCTCACTGTGCAGTCTGCGGAGAGGTACTCCAGGCACAGGAAGAGATACCGCCTACCGGCCATACTGTGGTTGCTGACCCAGGCGTCGCCCCCACCTGTACGGAGCACGGGTACAGCGAAGGGTCACACTGCTCTGTCTGCGGAACCATCCTCAAAAAGCAGGAGATACTTCCGGCCACCGGTCACACCTTCGGCCCGGAGGCCACCTGTACCGAACCCCAGACCTGCCTGGTCTGCGGTGTCATCGTAGCACCGGCCGAGGGACATATCCCTCAGACTGACCCGGCTGTGGCCCCCACCTGTACACAGGACGGCCTGACAGAGGGCTCCCACTGTGCCGTTTGCGGCCTGATCCTTGAAGCGCAGCAGGTACTGCCAGCACTGGAGCATGTGCCTGTGGAGGATCCTGCCGTCCCTGCCACCTGTACCACCCACGGCTTGAATGCAGGCAGTCACTGCTCTGTCTGTGGCCAGGTGTTGGTGGAACAAACCGTGATCCCCGCCACCGGTCACAGCATGGTGGTTCTTCCGGCACAGGCACCCACCTGTACAGCGGAGGGACACACCCAGTTCATCTACTGCCGGGTATGCGGCGAGGCCGCCCCGGGATCCGTACTGGCTACCATCCCGCCCACGGGACATGCGGTCGTCACGGATCCGGCTGTGCCGCCCACTGCCACGGAGTCCGGGCTGACAGAGGGTGCCCACTGCGCTACCTGCGGCAAGATACTGCTCGCCCAGGAAGCGGTGCCGCCCACCGGGCTTCCTGAGGAGATGCACCCCGGTGACGCTTCCCTGTATGCAGGTGTGCTGATCTCCGCCGTGTACGGCACGGGAAAAGCCAACACCGATGCCTACGCCTCCCACGGCTTCATCCAGCTGTACAACCGGACAGATCGGGATATATCCCTGGCCGGGGCCTCCCTGTACTACAAGAAGGACATGGAGGACAACATGACGGAATTCCGCTTCCCGGAGGGGGCGGTGATCCCGGCTGGCGGATACTACCTGGTGCGGGCCAACTCACCGGCAGGGTATGATATGTCCTGTGCCGTCCTTCGCATTGATGCCTATGATGCGGCCTGGGATATATATATCGACAATAAGGAGGTCAGCCTCCTGCTGGCACCCTCCGGGTGGACCATCCTCCCAGGGGAAGATGTGACCGCCTTTGACGATGGCGTGTCGGTGTTCCTTGCCAGCGAAACGCCCCATGGCTCGGTGTATGCCACCGATGACCTGTCCAAGAAGAAGGTGGCGGTGCGGACGGCACTGGTGGAGTACAGCGGCTTCCATATTGTCAATTTGACCAAGACAGCCACACCGGAGCTGGAGAAGATCAGCCCCCGGACAGCGGACGGTACGGTCAACCCGGTGATGTTCTCCTACCTGGACGAAGTATTCTTCTCCCATACCGCCGGTCTGTACGATCAGGAGATCTCACTGAAGCTGTCAGCCGCCGAGGGATACACGGTATACTATACCACGGACGGAACAGACCCCAGAACCAGCCCGTCGGCTACGGTCTTCAGCCAGGACATCCTGCTGAAGGATTCGTCAAACCTGCCCATCGGGCCGCTGACCCTTCGTTGGGTAGGATACGGTGGCAGACTGGCAAAGCCCGGTGTGGACAGCCTGGTCGGAGGATATGTGATCAAGGCCTATGCCACAGACGGTAGTGTGAGCACGCCGGTGTATACCAACACCTACTTCATAGCCACCAATCTGGCGGAGTTGGGCGTGTCGGTGGTATCCATTTCCCTTCCACAGTCTGACATGATCGGAAGCGAAGGCTTTTACAACAACTACAGCGAGCTGGACGAGGAGGGTTCCCGCCCCCGAGGGCTGGCTGTGATGGAAGTGTTTGACCCGAACGGTAACCGGGTGGGTCACGCCAATGTGGAACTGGCCGTCAGCGGGCAGTGGTCCGCAAAAAGTTCCTGTAAATCCCTGCGGGTCTACTACAAGGGTTCTCTGAATACCGAGGGCGGCATGGATTCGGAGCTGAATTACGATGTGTTCGGCGGACTGTGCACCGACAGCCAGGGACAGGCAATCACCAGTTTCTCAAGGCTCTTATTGAGAAACGGTGGAAACGATAACATAACCGGCTTCCGGGATGCCTATATGCAAAGGCTGTCCGCCGATCTCCGTACCGATACGCTGGCCTCTGCAACGACACTGGTATTTATCAACGGAGAGTTCTGGGGCGTGTACAATTTCCGGGAGCGATACAGCCCGGAATATATAGAATCTCATTACGGAGTGGACAAGGAGAATGTGGTTGTCCTGGAAAGTGATGCGGCCACGGACTGGAATGCGCCATATGTGATTACGAACGGGGAAGCAGGAGACGAGGAACCCTTCAATCAGCTTATGCAATTCATCCGTACCCAGGATATGAGCCAATCCAGTGCCTACGCATATGCAGAATCTCTCATGGATATGGATTCTTTCATTGATATGTATGTGGCACGCCTCTTTTTCAACGCAGGAGACTGGCCGGAAAATAATGTAAAGGTTTGGAGGAACAAGAACCCGGAAGACCCCTCAGGCATGGATACCAAGTGGCATTTCGCTCTCCTTGACATGGATTTCGGCATTTCCTATAACGGAATCTCTGTAGTGACAAACGATTTGTTCAGTTCATCCATCAACGACAAATCTGTATGTGCCGCTGTCATGAAGTCTCTCCTTGCAAACCAGCAGTTCAAAGAGCGTTTCATTGCCCGGTACTATACCGTTGTCACCGAATACTATACACAGGATTATCTGACAGCCACACTGCAACCGTTTATCACGGGAAGAACCGCTTTGTGGCAACTCCATGTGGATCGCTGGATGTACTTTCCGTCCATGGATGATCGGTATGCTGAAATAGAAAAAATGCAGACCTTCTTGGAAAACCGGCATCCGTATGCCCTCAAGGGGTTGTATACATATTTCAGAATATCAGAATCTGATGTGCTTGAAATAATAGCCCGACAGTCGCAGGAGGATCAGTCTGTATCCGAATAAACAATATAGCCGGAGCCATGTGCTCCGGCACGACGAGGGGGGCTTATAGCCAATATGAAAAAGTATCTGAACATAGCTTTCGTGTACGCCATAGCCGCTATGGCGGGCGGAGTCTTTTACCGTGAGTTCACCAAATGGCAGGAATTTGACGGCGTGACCGCCTTGGGGAAGGTGCATACGCACCTGTTCCTGCTGGGCATGATGATGTTCCTCGTGGTGGCACTGTTCTCCATGCACTATGACCTGGAGAGTCGCAGAGCCTTCCGGCTCTTCCTCTGGATCTATAACATCGGCACCCCGCTGACGGCGGTGATGCTGGCGGTGCGTGGCATCGTACAGGTGCTGGGCCTGTCGGAGGGGCTGTCCGCCGGAGCGAATGCGTCCATTTCCGGTATCGCCGGGATCGGGCACATTCTGACCGGTCTTGGGATCATTCTCCTGCTGGTTTCTTTGAAGAAAGCAGCAACAGTAGCGGTATCCGCATAGGAACAGGCCGGGGATAGATACAGGAGCGGCAAATGCCTTCCGAGCCACATTTATTGAAAGTTCATATCTTTACAGCGCAAAAACACCGGGGCGTCAGAGCCATGCTCCAAAGGACAGTAACAGATACGAAATCTGGTTCATTCAGCATGTAACATTGAACAAACCTACTGCCATTCCGTCAGAAAAATGGTATAATCGGTGTACGGAAGCCGAAGAAAGAATTGCCTACCGAAAAGCGAACGATGGGGCCCTGTACATGATGAGGTGAAGCATATGGAAGAAAAAACGAAGATTATCATTGATACGGATATTGGCGACGACATTGACGATGCGATTGCACTTTATGCCGCTCTGCGACAAGGTTTTGATATCATTGGCATAACAACAGTCTTTCAGAATACAGTCGAACGCGCTCGCCAAGTGAAAAAATTATTAAAGGAATACGGGAACGGATATGAGAATGTGCCCGTATTTGCGGGGCACGGTATTCCGATCGACGAGAAAAGGCAGTATCGGGATCATATTATTCATTACACGCCGGAGCTTGAGAATGAGCTTTACACTCCCGATGGGATCGATCCCGACGATGCGGTGGATTTTATCATCGATTCCTGCTATAAGTACGGAAAGGATCTAATTATTATTGCTATCGGCGCATTTACCAATATTGCAAAAGCCATAGAAAAAGATGCGAACGCTCTGAATCTGATCTCAAAAGTGGTAATTATGGGCGGCGCATATTATAAGCAGTATGCGGACTGGAACATCATTTGTGATGTGGCCGCCGCTGATATGATGTTCCGAAATCTGAATAATTTGGAGTGCATCGGTGCCGATGTCACACACCTGATGATCGGCGAGCCTACATTATACGACAATCTGTTGAATTATCACGGAACCGAGAAGGGGCATATCTATCTTACGGAACTTTGCCATTTGTGGAGAGCAGACCGCCCTTATGTCCCGCTTCTTCTTCACGACGCTTTAGTCGTTTATTATGTGGCGGATCCAAGTATTTGTAAGATGAATGATGCGTCTGTTGTCGTAATGACCGATGGGTATGGTCGGGGTATGACTTTGAATGTTGACGCATACGGAAAAAAGGCGTTTAATCCCGATGCTTATGACGGTTTTGATGAAAAGCATCGTTTCCTTGTAGCGGCGGCAGTTGATCGGGATACTTTTAACGCCCGCATTTTGAACGATTTCAATGTGTAGGAGACGAAAAATTCGGATAAGTATTGTGCCTTTATTGATTCAGCATCTAAGGAACCGCTGATTTATTCGGCGGCACATCTTCGGCACATCTTTTCCCGCCTGCTTCTTGCCGAAAAACTCGATGTACATCCAGTACATCTTGCGTTTTTCGCAATCGCAGACGAAAAAATCTGTACCGAATCTGCACCACCTCATTCAATCAGCGTTTCCCTAAATATTGAAAAGTCAATCCTGGTACCCCCTCACCATCCTAAGGCAAAGGGATACCAGAATTGACTTTATCTATATTATTTACCGGAGTAATAAACAGTCCTTTACAGCCCGCTTTGCTTCCCCGGTATTCTTGTGCGTGGGACACGATCTTCAGTCTTCGTCGGAGCCCCATACCACCGGGCAGTCCCCGTTCCAACCGGATTCCCAGCCAAAGGGTGCTTCCTTACTCTGGCAGTGAATGGTCAGGCAGGTGCAACCCTCAAAGGCTCCCTGGCCAATCAGGAACACCGAGGAGGGGATGAACAGCGTCTCAAGAGACGCACAGTTCCGGAAAGCACCGGCCAGCGGGGTAGATCCTACGGTGGAGGAACCGCAGATCTGGAACAGGTTGCTTCCCAGCGTCACCGCCGTAAGCCCGGTGCATCCGTCAAAGGTGCCCGCACTCAGAATGGAAAGGCCATCTCCCAGCTCCACCCTTTCCAGGGAGGTACAGCCACGGAACGCCCCTTCCCCGATGGAGGTGATATAGTCCGGTACAGTCAGGCTGACCAGGCTGTCGCAATTGGCGAAAGCATCGGCCTCGATGCCCACCACCCGCTGGCCATCCGGTGAATACTGCGGAATGATCACATGACTGTCGGTACACTGACCCATTCCGCTGACCTTACAGGTACCGTTTCCAAGGGAGGTAAAGGACAGCCCCTGACTGGCACTGCTGTGTCCACAGCGGGTGCAGATATAGTTGACATAGGCATGTCCCAGCGGAGGGATCTCCATCTGCGGCGATAGGATCGCCTGACAAACAGCGCAGTGATATCCGGGTGTCAGACCAGTCTCCGTACAGGTCGGGACAACGGCGGGATCTGCTACAGGCGTATGTCCCAGGGCAGGTACGACCTCTTGGGCTTCCAGCACTGCCCCACACCGGGCGCAGTGGGAGCCTTCGGTCAGGCCGGTCTCAGTACAGGTGGGGGCTACGGCAGGGTCTTTGGCGGTGTCATGTCCCAGGGCGGGCACGACTTCCTGGGCTTCCAGCACTGCCCCACACCGGGCGCAGTGGGAGCCTTCGGTCAGGCCGTCCTCGGTACAGGTGGGGGCTATGGCAGGGTCAATGGCGTTGTTATGCCCCAGGGCGGGCACGACCGCCTGGGCTTCCAATACTTCATCGCACCGGGCGCAGTGGGAGCCTTCGGTCAGGCCATCCTCGGTACAGGTGGAGGCTATGGCAGGGTCAATGGCGTTGTCATGTCCCAGGGCGGGCACGACCGCCTGGGCTTCCAACACTTCACCGCACCGGGCGCAGTGGGAACCTTCAGTCAGGCCATCCTCGGTACAGGTGGGTGCCACGGCAGGGTCTACGGCGGTGTCATGTCCCAGGGCAGGTACGACTGCCTGGGCTTCCAGCACTTCACCGCACCGGGCGCAGTGGGAGCCTTCGGTCAGGCCGGTCTCAGTACAGGTGGGTGTTACGGCAGGGTCAACGGCAGTGTCATGCCCCAGGGCGGGCACGACCGCCTGGGCTTCCAGCACTGCCCCGCACCGGGCGCAGTGGGAGCCTTCGGTCAGGCCGTCCTCGGTACAGGTGGGTGCCACGGCAGGGTCTTTGGCGGTGTCATGACCCAGGGGCGGCAGTTCCTCCGTCTCCGCCAATGTCAGACCGCAACGGGAGCAGGTGCACAGGGCGGTTTTCCCGCTCTCGGTACAGGTGGGTTCCACTGCGTCCTCCCAGTCCGGTTCATGACCCAGGGCAGGCAGGGCTTCTGTCTCCTCTACCCCGCAGGCAGAGCAGACCCGGCTCCTGCTTCCTTCCTCGGTGCAGGTGGCAGCCTTCACCTCCCGCCATTCGCCGAAGGTGTGGAGGCAGGCATCGGACTCGTCCGGTTGATTCCCTTCTGTGTCCGTGCCATTCATATCTGTATCTGTAGCTGTAGCCGGAACCGTATCCGCTCCCGGCTCTGTAACCGTCTCCTCTCTCGGGTTGGTAGCGTGAACATATGTAGGATCCGGAGGTTTTATATTGCAGGATACAGCCAACGGGGTCAGTCCGGCAAGGCAAAGGCACAGACACAACACAGCTCTCAGACGGGAATGTTTCATCGGAATACGCCTCCATGAATCAGGATCTGTATGTATTATAGCATATCCTTACCCAAAAATCAAGACGGTAATCCCATAAAGTAGGATCCATCCATTTTTATCCGGAAGACGAAGCCTGCTTTTTGGCAAAATTACTTTCTATACCAGCTTTTTCGCCCACCGGCCGGATCGTAGCAGGAAGAAGCCCACCAGGCACTTGAGCAGATCCAGAGCGGTCACGGAGATATACAGGAGGATCAACGGCATATCCGTCAGCCGGGAGAGCAGCATGGCCACCGTGACGCTGACGCTCCAGGTAAAGACGCTGTCAAACAGGAAGGTGATGAAGGTCTGCCCGCCGGAGCGGAGGGTGAAGTAGCAGTTGTGGGCGAAGGAGTTGAAGGGCATCATGACGGCACTGACCACGATCAGCCAGGAGGCCAGTTGCTTCACCTGATCCGACACATGGTAGATCCCGGTGAAGACAGGGGACAGAACAGCCATGACCGCCCCGATACCCAGGCAGAGGACACTGGAGAAGGCGATGATCTTGCGGTCGGTGTCCTTGGCCTCCTCTATGTTCCCTGCCCCCAGCTGGCTCCCCACCAGGATGGCCACTGCGCTTCCCATGGACATATATACTATATTGAAGAGATTGACAATGGTGGTGGCCATGTTCACAGCGGCTACAGCCTCAAGGCCCCGGGTGGAGTAGCACTGGTTCAGCACGGTCATGCCGGAGGACCACAACAGCTCGTTGACCATCAGGGGCATCCCCCGGAGCATGATCTGACGGACCAGGCCGCCGGGGATGTACAGGGAGCGGTAGGCACCCACGATGAAGGGTGCCTTTTCCCTGTGGGTGTGCGTCCAGACGACCACAATGGACAGCTCCACCAACCGAGCCACCAGCGTACCAAGGGCAGCACCGGTGACGCCCATGGCGGGCAGACCCAGCTTACCGAAAATGAGGATGTAGTTGCACAGGGCATTGGTGACAACCGCCACCGTACTGGCCACCATAGGCGGCACGGTGTGTCCTGTCTCCCGTAGGGTGTTGCTGTACACCTGGGTCAGGGCGGTAGGCAGGCAGGCGATCAGTGCTACGGACAGGTACTGCCGCCCCAGCGCCAGGGTCAGTGCCACATCCCCGGTGGCATCCCCCTCCGTCAGGAAGAGGGATATGAGGGAGGAGCCGAAGGGGATCAGGACAGCACCGCCGATACAGGTGATGGCAGCGGCGGTGATCAGCTTGAAGCGGAAGGTGTGCTTCATTCCTTCGGCATCGTTCTTTCCGTAGAACTGGGCGGTGAATATGCCCGCCCCGGACAGCCCGCCGAACAGGGCCAGGTTGTAGACAAAGATCAACTGGTTGGCGATGCCTACGCCGGAGAGCGGCTCGGTTCCCAGGCGG
>CAMEON010000050.1 GCA_945929845.1 uncultured Clostridia bacterium
TCGGCCAGCAGGGAGATCAGGGGCATCCGGGCGGAGCAGGTCACCAGAGGCAACAGCCGGAGCACCCGCTCCCGCATCCCGGCATGAGCCACCGTGCGGGTGGTCAACGCCGCCGGCACACTGCACCCGAAGCCCAGGAGCAGGGGGATCAGTGCCTCCCCGCAAAGGCCGATGCGGGCCATGAAGGGGTGAACCAGCCGAGCCGCCCGGGGCAGGTAGCCGGAGTCCTCCAAAATGCCCACCCCCAGCCACAGGAGCAACAGGCGGGGCAGGAAGGCCAGCACCGCCCCCACGCCGCCCAGCACACCCTCGGTCAAAAGGGAGGAGAGAACCCCGGGTGCCCCGGCGGTACAGCGGGTCAACAGCACCCCCAGGGGAGCCAGACTCCGGGTCAGCAGGTCGCAGAGCAGGTTGCCCGGCGGGCCGAAGGCCAGCGTCATCAGAGCCGCAAAGACCAGCGCCAGCACCGCCACACCCACCGGCCCCCGGGTCAGCAGGCGGTCTATCCTCCGGCGGCGGGCCGAGAGGGGTGGCACCTGTCCCCGGAGCACCTGCCCGGCGATGCGCTCCGCCCGGTCAGAGGTCTGCCCGGACAGCCGGGCAGGAGATCGGTTCGCAGGCCGGGTGGTTGTCCGGATCGGGGGCTGGGTCGTGCCCCAAGCCGGGGGGCGAACCGCAGACGCAGGCGGGGCACCGCCCCCCGGTTCCCTTCCCTCCCCGGTCAGCAGGCGGGACAGCCGGGACAGACCCCACCGCCTCCGGGCGGAGATGCCCACCGCCGGGACGCCCAAAAGGCTTGTCAGGAGAGCCTCGTCCAGCACCCGAGCCACGGGATCCGACGGAGAGTCCGCTGGGGATGGGTCAGCCGATGGGGACGGTGTCTGCGGCTTCAGCTTGTCGCATCCGTTGACGGCCAGCACGAAGGCAAGGGGAGTGTCCCCAAGGGGCGTGTCCCGGACAGCCCCCAGGTAGTCCCGCAGGCGGAAGAACAGGGCCAGCCCCTCGGCCAGGTGCTGGGCGTCCGCCACGAACACCGCCACCGCACCCCTATCGGCTCGGGTCAGCTCCCGGATGCTGACCTGCTCGTCCGGGGCGACCGGGGGAACCACCCGGATGCCGGGCAGGTCGGTCAACCGCACCTTCCCCCGCCGGGCGGCACGCCCCCCGGTACCGGGAAGCCGGGTGGTGACGGTTTTGGCACTGACCGTGACCCCCTCCCGGTTCCCCGCCTGGGCGTAGCGGCCGCACAACGCCCCGAACAGGGTGGATTTCCCCGTATTGGGCGCACCCACAAGGTAGATGGCGGCTCTGCCTGTCCCTGTAACTGCCATGCGTGTTTTCCCCCCTCCGTGCCGGATGTGTCCTTTCCTCCCATCCTATGCGGCCCCGGGCAGGGGTATGCCCGGCACAGAGTATCACTCTGCACTGAATACAATCATTGTTTTGAAAGTCTTTGAAGGGGTCTGGGGGGCAGAAGTTTGCCGCATGGCAAACTTCATGCACTTGCACTGCGCACAGTGCAAGTGCTGTCTTCAGAAAGTCCCCCCAGTCGTATCCCCAGCGTTCCTCTCGCCTTCCTCCAGACTTTCCAACTCCTCGTAGACGGCCAGCAGGCGGTCTTCCTTTTCGGTCTTTTGGGTGTCCAGCTCGGCCACACGGACATAGTCGGTGGCGGCCTCGCCGTTCATCTCGGTGTCGATGCGGTCGATCTCCTCCTCCAGCGTTCGAGCCTCCTGTCGTAGCTTTTCCAGCCGGTGCTGGCGTCGCCGCACCTCGGCGGCGGACTGCTTCGCCCGCTGGTACTGCTCCCGGGCGGTGGAGGAACCGGTATCGCTCCCGCCTGCGGCGACCCCCATGGCGGTGGGCTTATCTGCCACTCTGCCCGCCCGGGCTTCCATGAACTGCCGGTACTCGGTGTAGGCGGCACCGGGGTGATCCACACGGTAGTCCGTGAAATCCCCCCGCCCGGTGACACCGGAGGCTCCGGCTCCCGGGGTGATCTCCAGAATCCGGGTGGCCAGCTTCTCAATGAAGTACCGGTCATGGGACACCGCCACCACCGTGCCGTCAAAGGCGGACAGGGCGGCCTCCAACGCCTCCCGGGAGTCTATGTCCAGATGGTTGGTGGGTTCGTCCAGCACCAGCAGGTTCATCCGGGAGAGGATCAGCTTGCACAGGGTCAGCCTGGCTCGCTCGCCGCCGCTGAGCACGCCCACGGTCTTATACACATCCTCCCCCACGAAGCGGAACTGCCCCAGGGCGTTCCGTATCTCCGTCTCTGTCTTCCGGGGGTAGGCATCCCACAGCTCGTCCAGTACCGTCTTCTCCGGATCCAGGTTCTGATTCTCCTGGTCGTAGTAGCCGATCTCCACATTGTACCCCGCCTCAATGACACCGGACAGCGGCTCCAGCTTGCCGATGAGCAGCTTGATGAGGGTGGATTTGCCGCACCCGTTCTGTCCCAGGATCAGCACCCGGTCGTCCCGCTTGACCAGATAGTCCAGATGGGAGAACAGCACCCGGCCGTCAAAGCCCATGGTCACATCCCGCAGACTCAGCACCTCCCCGCCGCTGGGGCGGGAGGCGGTGAACTTCAGCCGGATGGGCTTGGGGGCGTTCTCCGGCTTCTCCAGCCGCACCATCCTGTCCAGCATCTTCTGCCTGCTCTCGGCGGCGATGATGTTCCGCTCCCGGTTCCAGGCCCGCTGTTGGGCAATGTAGGCTTCCTGCCGGGCGATCTCCTTCTGCTGATCCTTGTAGTGCTTCTCCTCCAGGGCTCGGTCGGTCTCCCGCTGGGCCATGCTGGCGGTGTAGTTACCGCCGTACAGCTTGGCATGGTGGTTCTGGATGCACAGGGTCTTGTTGGTCACCCGGTCAAGGAAGTACCGGTCGTGAGAGATGACCATGACGCACCCGGGGTACTCGGCCAGGTACCGCTCCAGCCAGGCCAGGGTCTCGATGTCCAGATGGTTGGTCGGCTCGTCCAGAAGCAGGATGTCCGGGCGGCGGGAGAGCTGGATCCCCAGAGCCAGCCGTGTCTTCTGCCCGCCGCTGAGCAGGCGGACAGGCATCCGGGACAGGGCATCGTCAAAGCCCAACTGCCGCAGGATCCCGGCGCACCGGGAGCGGTACTCCAGCCCGCCATCCCGGATGAACCCCTCGTGCAGGGCGGAATACTCCCGTGTCAGCCGGTCGTAGGCCTCCTGCCCGCCGGCCGCCTCCACCCCGGCATCCAGGGCGGATTGCAGTTCCTCCAGCCGGGCCTCGGCGGAGAGTAGCGCCGGAAAGGCGTGGTACATATGCTCCAGGGCACTGTCCTCCCCGCTCCCCTCCTCGCTGACCTCGGCGAAGGCCCCCTCCTGGGTCAGCATACCCACCGTCTTTCCCCGGGACAGGTAGACCTCCCCCTCGGTGGGTTCGTAGTCGGACGCAAGGCCGGCGGCGTGGGCGATCATGCGGAACAGGGAGGACTTGCCGCACCCGTTGACGCCGATGACGCCCAGCTTGTCCCCTTCGTCCAGGGCAAAGGAGACATTCTCCAGTACCGTGGCGGTGCCGAAGCGCAGAGCCAGGTTGGTAACAGTCAATGCTATCATGTGTATACTCCGTGATGAATGCTTTCTATGGATTTACGGATGGCCAAACCGGTTCTGCCCGGCCGCGCCGGACAGGATCTCCACCATGCCGGGATCGGGGGGGATCAGCACCACGGTGTCCTCCGGGGAGACGGTCAGGCCGCCAGCCGCCCCGGCTTCTTCCCCGGCATACGACCCGCCGGAGGGGCTATCCTCCCCGGGCAGGACGATACAGCAAAGGGAGGAGGCGAAGGGGTCGTTGTCATACCGGTACAGATGAGCCGCCCCCCGGAGGGTCTTTCTCTGTGCCCGCCAGGCGGCCCTGTCCAGCACCTGCACCTGCCCGATCTCCCGGAGGGCGACCCGCATGAGCACCTGCATCCGCCGCCCGGTCACCATGGTGACGGACAGCTCCAGCACCGGTTGCCCCTCGGCATCCGCAAGGCCGCTGTCGGTGATCTCATACCGATACTCCCGCAGGGAGTACCGCACCAGCAGGTATACACCCACGGTGGCGAACAGGACAGCCAATAGCTGGATCACCCAGGCAAAGGGCACTCCGTCAGCCCCGGACACAGAAAACAGGAGGATCGCCCCTGCGATGGTGCAGATAACCAGCGCATGGAGCCACCGGCGGGAGCCGGAGGAAGTAAAGGCGTACATAAGGCCTCCTCTTAATATAGAGAATTGTCTTCCGAAAGTCTGTATACTCCAATATTGGAAGTAAATTCCCGGACAAAAATAAAGTGTTTTGAAAGTTCTTGGGGGTCTGGGGTCGGAAGTTTGCCGCATGGCAAACTTCATGCACTGGCAACATCCGGCATCGCCGGTGGAGCCAGTGCTGTTCTTATCAAGAAGCCCCCAGATCATTCCCTCGTTTCCCGTACTACCCGTCTGCTTCAGCCCGGCGGAGCTGGCCGCAGGAGGCGTTGATATCCGACCCCAGGCGGCGGCGGACGGTGGCCCGGATGCCGTTGTCCTCCAGTGTCCGGGCGAAGGCGGCCACGCTGTCGTCAGAGGCCCGCCGGAATCCGGTCTCTTTGACCTCGTTGACAGGGATCAGGTTCACATGGATGGGCATGGTGGTACTGCGGGTGCGCAGGTGGCTGTTGAGCACCCTGGCCAGCTCCCGGGCGGCCTCCGGGGAATCATTCTTCCCGTCGATCAGGGTGTACTCAAAGGAGATCCGGCGGCCGGTCTTCTCATAGTAGGTCTTGCAGGCCGACAAAAGCTCGTCCACCCCCCACCGCCTGTTCACCGGCATGATGGAGGAGCGGGTCTGGTCGTTGGCGGCGTGGAGGGAAATGGACAGGGTGATGGGCATATTCAGCTCGGCCAGCCTGAGGATCCCCGGCACTACCCCGCAGGTGGACAGGGAAATGTGCCGGTAGCTGATGTTCAGCCCGTCGGGGTGGGTGACCAGCCGGAGGAATTTCACCACATTGTCGTAGTTGTCCAGCGGCTCCCCGATGCCCATCAGCACGATGTGGGAGATCCGCTCCCCGGTGTCAGCTCCGGCGGCGATCACCTGCCCTACCAGCTCCCCGGGGGTCAGATCCCGCACCTTGCCGCCGATGGTGGAAGCACAGAACCGGCATCCCATCCGGCACCCCACCTGGGAGGAGATGCAGATGGTGTTGCCGTACTTGTACTTCATGACCACCGACTCCACACAGTTCCCGTCCCCCAGGGCGAACAGGTACTTCACCGTGCCGTCCAGGGCACTGACCAGCCGCCGGCGCACGGTGGGCAGGCGGTACGCCGCCACGCCGTCCAGCTTCTGCCGGGTGGCCTTCCCGATGTTGGTCATCTGCTCCGGGGACACCCCCCGGTGCAGCTGGGGAAACATCTGGGCGGCCCGGTATTTCGGCTCCCCCACCGAGACAAGCAGGGCTTCCAGCTCCTCCGGGGTCAGGGACAAAAGATCAGTCATGGGTCACGCCCTCCTTTCCGACCCGGCGCATCCGGGCGATGAAGAATCCGTCGGTGCCGTTGCGGTGAGGGGTCAGCGTGACCATGCCCCCCCGGGAGGCTACCGGCGGCATCCCCTCCCCGGCACCGGGCAGGGGCGGGCATGCGAAATCGTCAGGCACGAAGTCCGGGTGGTCGGCCAGGAAAGCCCCCACCACCTGGCTGTTCTCGGCGGGCAGGAGGGTGCAGGTGGAGTACACCAAAAGCCCCCCCGTCTTGACATAGGCGGCACTGCGCTCCAGTATTTCCCGCTGGATGGCGGGCAGGTGGCAGGCGGCGGACAGATCCTTGTGCCGGATCTCCGGCTTCTTGGCCAGCACCCCCAGCCCGGAGCAGGGGACATCGCACAACACCCGGTCAGCTCTGCCGTACAGAGTCAGATCAGGGCATCGGGCATCCCGCTGATCGGCGGTAATGACTGTCAGCCCCAGCCGGGCCGCCCCCGACCGGACTAAGGACAGCTTGCTCTCGTGGAGGTCAAAGGCGTACACCGTCCCGCTGTTGCCCATGGACAGGGCGACTCCGAAGGACTTGGAGCCGGGGCAGGCACAGGTGTCCACCACCGTCATGCCGGGGCGGGCATCCAGCGCCTGCACGCAGAGCTGGGAAGCCTCGTCCTGCACGAAAAAGTCTCCGGCGGCAAAGGCAGGCAGGTCAACCACCGCCCCCTCCTGCACCCGGATGGCCTCCGGGGCATACAGCCCGGGTGCCGCCTCCAGTCCGGCGGCGGTGAGGGAGGCCAGCAGGCTGTCCCGGTCGGTGCGCAGGGTGTTGGTGCGCAGGGTCAACGGGGGCTTCCTACAGAAGGCGGCCATCAGGCGACCCGCCTCCTCCGCCCCGAAGGTGTCCGTAAACAGGGCGCACAGTGCCTCCGGCATGCCATACGCCACGGAGGCCGCCCGCATCGGGTCGGTGGCAAGCTCCGGGAACCGATCCGCCCACGCCGCCGGGGTGTCCAGCCTGTTCTCCCGGGGCGGGGCGGCGGCATCTCCCTCGGACGACCCACCCGCCAGCGACTCCTCAAAGCGCAGGTAGGCCCGCAGAACCGCATTGACATACCCGCTGACCCGGCGGGGCACCAGGGCCACCGTCTCGTGGATGGCGGCGTGATCCGGCACCCTGTCCAGATACACCAACTGGTACAGCCCCAGGCGCAGAGCCATGCGCACGGTCTCGTCCAGCTCCTCCACCGGCCGGTCGGAGAAGCGGCCGATGAGGTAGTCCAGCGTGGTCTGCCGCTCGGTCACGCCGTATACCAGCACCGTGTACAGGTGGCGGTCCGGGTCGGACAGCACCACCCGGCGGAGCGTGGCGTCCACCGCCAGATTGCCGTACTTTCCCCTCGCCAGCGCAAGGAGCGTGGCCAACGCCAGCCCCCGGGGGGACGCTTCTGTCTTCTGTACCATGGCATTTCCTTTCTCATATAGGAGGACGGGAGAACGGTGGGAAACCGAAGTTTGCCGGTGGCAAACTTCGGTTTCCCACACCCTTCAAGAACTTTCAAAACATGTATTTTATACTGCCCGGAGCGTCAATCTGTAGCATTTCTGTTATCAGTTTCACATGAAACATTTGTCTAAAAGTTCTTCGGGGGTCTGGGCCCCTTCTTTCAAGAAGGGGCCCAGCGTATCCTCCCGTTCTCCCCGTTCTCCCTGTTACCCCAATATATCCCCCACGGACAGTTTGCGGCCACGGATGTAGTCGGCGGCGGCCATGGGGCCTTTGCCCTCGGGGATGACGCGGGTGATCAGCAGGCTACCTTCGCCGCAGGCCACCTCGATGCCCCCGTCGGGGGTGGGCGTCAGGGACAGCACGGTGCCGGGGGCGGCCAGGCGACCCTCCGGGCGGCACCGGCGGGCGGCGGGCACCTTGAGCAGTTTTCCGTCCGGGGTGTGGGTAAAGGCCAGGGGGATGGGGGACAGCCCCCGCACCTGGTCGTGCACCGCCTTCACAGGCCGGGAGAAATCGATCAGGCAGTCGGCCTTCTCTATCTTGGCCGCATAGGTGGCCAGGCTGTTGTCCTGGGGGGTGGCACGCAGGGTGCCGTCCTTGAGGGCGGCCAGGGTGCGCAACAGCACCTCCGCCCCGCAGGCGGCCATCCGGTCGTGCACCGTCTCAAAGTTGTCCTCCTCCCGGATGGGCACCTCCCCGGTCAGAAGCATATCGCCGGTGTCCAGCCCCTCCGCCATGTACATGGTGGTGACGCCGGTCACGGACAGCCCTTCCATGATGGCTCGTTGCATGGGTGCCGCCCCACGGAGGGCAGGCAGGAGGGAGCCGTGGACATTGATGCACCCCAGCGGGGGCGCATCCAGCACCGACTTTGGCAGGAGCTTCCCGTAGGCCACCACCACGATCAGCTCCGGGGCCAGGGCGGCGATCTCCCCGTCAAAAGCCCCGCCCCGCAGGGTGGCCGGCTGGTAGACCGGAATGCCCTTCTCTGTGGCATAGACCTTCACCGGGGGCGGTGTCAGCACATACCCCCGCCCTCGGGGCTTGTCCGGCTGCGTGACCACGCCGACAATCTCCTCCCCGGACTCATACAGCGCCCGCAGGGAGGCCAGCGCAAAGTCCGGGGTTCCCATAAACAGAATTCTCATACTTTTACCTTTACTTCCGGAGCCTTGCCTGTCCCCCGGCCTTTCCGCACGGGAACGGAGGCAAGGCTCCTCTACTTGGGATACGGGGGAACGATGGGGAACGTTGGGGAAACTTTCTGAAGAAAGTTTCCCCAGACCCCTTCAAAGACTTTCAAAAAAGAATTGTTATTGGGTGCGTTATTTCAAAATATCATACACTGCGGAAAGGCAGGGGGAGATGCGCCCTCACTCCTCCATTTTGGCAATGTCGATGAACAGCTTGCCGTCCAGGTGGTCGATCTCGTGGCAGAAGGCCCGAGCCAAAAGGCCGCTGGCGGTGTACTCCACGGTGTTGCCGTGGCGGTCAGTGGCACGGACAGTGACATTCATGGGACGGTGGGTGATGCCCCACTGGTTGGGGATGGAGAGACAGCCCTCCTCCGCCTCCTGCTCGCCGGAGAAGGCGATGATCTTGGGGTTGATCAGCTCATAGACCTGCCCCTCCTCCACCTCTACCACGGCGATGCGGCGGAGTATGCCCACCTGGGGAGCCGCCAGGCCACAGCCGTTGGCCGCCCGCATGGTCTCCAGCATGTCGTCCAGGAGTGTCAGCGTGCGGGGGGTGATGTTGTCCACCGGGCGGCAGACCTTGCGCAGAGCCTCGTCGCCCAGTTTTCTGATATGCAGTTTTGCCATGTGTGTACCCTTCTTTACTAATTGGTAATTACAGATTCAGTCGCACGGGAGAGTATCAGTTCTTGGAATCCGGGTCGATCTCGATCTGGTCGATGAAGCGGGCGGCATCTGCCACCATCTTATCGCAGAAGGAGCGGAGGACATAGAACTTCCCCTGCCCGGCGGCGGGCGTAGAGGGCGAATCCGGCTTCTTCAGCACCTCAACGGTCATGAAGGAGCGGCGCTCGGTGTACTGGTAGAAGCGGTACACCAGGTTCTGGGTGTTGCCCTTGCCGTCGTCCAGCAGGATGGTCAGCTTCAGCTGGCAGTCGCTGTCTTTCGTGTTCCGGAAGGCCTGGATCTCCTCCTCGGTCAGATCCGCCACCCCCTCCATGGAGGCGGTCAGCATGGACTGCATGAATCGGCGGAAGTTGTACACCCCGGACTCCTCCGTCACCGTGCCGGAGGGCTTGGTGACGGTCAGGGTATAGTCCACCGGGGAGGTGGAGCCGTTGATGAACACTTTCAGATTGACGGAGCTGATCCCGTTTGACTGGTCGGAGGCGGAATTATCCAGCCGGAAGGTAATGGCCCCGTCGGCACCCAGGTACTTCTCCCCCAGTGCCTGCACGGCCGCCCCCTCCAGTTTGACGGAGGTCACGAAGGCGATGTTGTACTGATAGTACTCCCGCTCATACCAGTCGATCTCCTCCCACTCCAGGTAGGGGGCCTGGCTCTCGTCAAAGATCACGATCATGTCATACATGTCGGAGTAGGCGTAATACTTGCCGTCCTCCGTCTTCTTGCTGATGTTCACCCGGTTGTTGTGGTCGCCGCCGTCGGGGTCGTGGTAGACAAAGGAGATCATGAAGGCCGGCTCATCCAGCCCGTAGGCGGCCAGCTCCTCATCGTCGGGGCCAAGGGAGATCACGCCCTCAAAGGTCATGGAATACAGCTTCTGCATGACGGTGCTCAGATTGTTGGAATTGGGCAGGTACCCCGCCATGTATTCAGTGGCCATCTTGTAGGGGATGGCGGCGTACAGGGTGTTCTCCCTGGATTCCATGTCGATATAGCTGAAGTTGGTCACCACCCGGGAGTTGGCCTTCAGTGCCGTGTCATACAGGGCAGAAAATGCCTCCGGCTCCATCTCCATGATCTGCTCTGCGGCCTGGGACAGCTTCTCCAGCTCCTCCTCTGTCAGGGAGTCCGGGTCGTTCAGGTCAATACCGGCAGGATCCAACCCGGCCAGTACGGCCGCCATATACACATAGACGGTCTCATAGTCTATGTCTGTCCGGAGCAGAAAATTCTCCACATCGAAGTAGGAATTCAGTGTCATGGGGTACACGATCATGGGCGTCACCAGCGTCTCAATGGGCTGGAGCACAGCCGCATCCAGGTTGACGGAGGAAAGGATATACACCGTGTCCCTGTCCTCGTACCGGGCATAGTACCCCGCCCCGGACACCGTGGCATCCCCCAGGGTGACTGTGTAGCTGTCAAGGCCGGTTTTGGCGTCCGGCTGGAGGGTGGTCACGGTATACCAGGCAGGGGTGTACTCGTAGGTGACGGGATTCCCATCGTCGTCCAGCACCGGATCCCCGTTTTCGTCGGTCTTCGTCCGGGTCTCCGGAGCCAGGCCGTATTCGGCATAGTCAATGGAGCCGTCCGGCAGTCTCTCCGGATTCTTCAGCCGCTGCATGGAGATGGTGTACCCGCACCCCACCGACAGCTGGGCGAACAGCTCGGTGGAGTAGGCCGTGCCCTCATAGCCCTCGATCACGAAGGTATTGTCGCTGCTGTTGGCCCGCTTGAGCACCATGGTGCCATAGGCATTGTGCACCTCCATGCGGTCAATGACACGGGTATAGTCGGTGGTGGAGGATTTGTCATAGGTCAACTGCTTGAACATCAGCACCCGCTGGGAATACCCCAGCTCCTCGGTACCCTCGGTGTCCACCACGGCGTAGATCTCGTACTCTCCGGTTGCCTCATCCAGGGAGAGCTGGGTGCCCAGGGTGGTCAGGTAGTAGCCGTCGTCGTTGATGTCGCAACGGCTTCCGTTCCTGTGGTACAGGCCGTACACCCCGTCCTTCTTCTTGATGGTGTACACCGTGCCGTCCAGATCCTCGTAGTGGTAAATGTCAATGATATAGTTGGTGAAGATCAGCCCGGCCACCAGCACGGCGGCGGCAATGACCAGCCCCCAGATGGCCTTCTTCTGCTTGCCCAGGGAGGTCTTCCCGGATGTCTTTTTCGCTTTGTCCGTGGCCTTCCAGTGGGCGTACAGCACGTTCACGGCATCCTGCGCCATGGCCGCATCCGCCACCGTCTCCGGGGTGATCCGTCTGCCGCCGGTCTGGCCGTCCGGCACGGTGAACCACCCGGTGAAGGTATAGCCCCGGCGGGTCGGCTCCGGCAAGGCCCCGATCCTGTCACCGCAGACAGCGGTGATGGAGGAAAGGGCCAGCTTGCCGCCCCCGGCCTCGAAGGTGATCCGGATCTCTTTTCCAAATGAATCCTGCATGAAAACGCTCCTTTACCTTTTACCTGTACTTCCGCCTGACCGTGACAAAGATGCCTGCGCCGAAGCAGAGGGCGGCAGGGATCAGTGCCAGGCAGACCGTGGTGGCCACCGTTCCGGCGGTAGTCTGACCGGATAGGGACGCATCCACATCGTATACCTTGAAGGCCTTGAACTCCAGATTGACCGGCACCACCTCCCGACCCATGGCCCGCAGGCAGGACACCAGCACATCGGCGTTGCCGTACACGGCGGAGGTCAGGATCTCATCCGAGGCAAACCCGGTGGAGCCGACCACGCAGAGGAAGGAGCGGTCGTCGGTGGTGATATAGTTGGTCTCCTGAATGGTGCGCTCCTCGCTGGTGACTGTCATCAGCCGGAAGGGGTTCTTCTCCGTGGCGATCTCGTACTGCGCCCCGAAGGCTTCGGCCACCGCCTGGGTTCCGGAGGTGAAAATGTTGCTGAGAATACGGGACACGCCGTTGCGGTAGTACTGGTCATACTGGTAAGCCACCCCGTCCGAGGTCTCGTCCGCCGACACATACACGGTGGAGTAGGCATCCGCCCGGCGGATGGCGGTAGCGTTGGGGAAGACCACCTTGGCCGGGTAGGACACACTGCGCATATCCTTGGTGATGGAGGCACCCAGCCCCTCTGTGGCATAGGTGGCCAGGACGGTGTAGCCCTCCCTGTCCAGCTTCTGCACGCTGTCCCGGATCAGGTAATTGTCCAGCTCCCCGTTGGCGTTCTCCGCCCGGCAGATGACCACGCCCCACTCCTCCAGGTACTCCTCCAGCACCGGGAGCTGTGGTGTCTCATTGTCCACAAAGAGCATGAAGGAGTAGGCCTTGTCCAGGTACTCGTCCAGCTTCTCTATCTCGGAGCGTCCGGTCTCGCCCATGTTCCCGTAGCCGTAAAAATCCGTCTGGGGGTCATAGGTGATGATCATCCGGCAGTTCTCCGGCAGCTCGTCCTTCTCCAGGTCAATGTCCGTCACGATGTACCCAGCTCGGCTCACCAGCTCCCGCAGGGCGGTGCAGGTGTCCACTGCCTCCCCGTGGTTGGTGGTGAAGCAGGCCACCGGGGACTCCGCCCGGGTCACGGCCAGGATGGCGGAGGAGAAATCCATCTCCCCGTTGTAGGCCCAGGGGGCGGTGCTGGTGGTATCCGACTTCTTGAAGAAGTAGTCCATGGAGTACACCCGGTACTCGGTACCGAACTCAAAGATCACATTGGAAGGGTAGATGTTGGTGGCGGAGGTCACCTTGTACTTCTGCACCGCCGAGGGGTTCTTCTTCACATTGATAAAGGACACCTTCACCTGCTCCGGGAAGGCCTTCTGCAGGCCCAGTGCCGTGTACAGGCAGTAGCGGGAGTAAGTGCCGGCGTATATATAGTCCCGCTCGGCACAGAAAATGATGTTGACCGTGATCGGCTCCTCGCCCCGGGCGGCCCGCTCCTCATTGACGCTGTCCACCATGGGAATGGCGTACTCGCCCATCAGGTCGATGAAATCATCCGTCACCGTGTACAGGGAACGGGGGTCGGTGATATACTTGGTCACGCTCTCGTCCACCTGCCACAGGTAGCGGTCAGCCACAAAGGAGAAAAGCACATTGCACAGGAGCACCGCCAGCACCACCCCCACGGTGATCAGGGTGCCCACCCAGCGGTGGCCTCTTCGGTTTTCTGCATTCATTCTTTTCATTATGCGAATTTCCTCCGGATCAGAACCACCAGTCCCACAGCGGCCACCACGGCGGACGGGATCACCGTCAGGCACACCGTGATGCGCCGGGCCTGGGCGGTGGTCATGATGTGAATGGTATCATCCGAGAAGGGCTGGGAGACCAGGTGCAACGGGGTATCGTCCTTGCCCATGGCCGCCAGAGCCGCCAGGAGCAGGGTCTCATTGTCGTAAATGCCGGACTGCATGGCATCCTCGGTCACATAGTCCACCGAGGAGCAGACCAGCATATCCCCTCCCCCGGCACGCTGGGTCAGGGTCATCAGGGGGAAGCCATCCTGGGTGCGTGCGACCGGGCGGCCGCCAGCCCAGGCCTCGGCGCCGGGATAGGAGCGCAACAGGGGCAACAGGGTGTAGTCCCCCTTCTGCCAGGTACCGTCCGAGGCGGCGGTATACCCCTCGGCGAAGGAAATACCGGTGGCATTGCCCAGACGGACAGTGCCGGTGACGGGGGCCATCAGTTCCCCGGGTCGGCCGGTGTCGGCCACCTTGCCCAGGATGGTGTAGCCGTCGGTGGTCAGGGCGTGCCCGGTGTCCCGGATGCTGAAGCACTCCTCCACGCCCCCGGCACCCGGCGCATGGTCAAAGGTCACGCCCCAGTTCTCCAGGAAGGCCTCCAGGTTGCCGAAGCTACCGGCGGCAAAGGTGTCCGCCGAGACGAACAGCATGAACTTCCCGCCCCCGGCCAGGTAAGCCTCCAGCCGGTCTATCTCGGAGTAGCCGGACACGCTGTCCTCCGTGGTGAAGTCCTGGGTGGGATTGCAGGAGATCAGAAGCCCGCAGTCATCGGGAATATCAAAGGACAGGGTGTCCAGGTAGTTGACCATGTACCCTGCATCGGTGGCGGCGTACATGAGGGAGTAGTCCGGCAGGGACTCCCCGTGGTTGAGCATGAAGTAGCACACCGGCGCATCCGTGGAGACCACCGCCTTCATGGCCACGGCCAGCCGCTTCTCCCCGTTGTAGGCCAGGGGGGTCTGGCTGTCGTCCACCGAGAAGACAAAGAAGTCAGCCAGGGTGCACACCCGGGAGGACGCTCCATAGGCCACCACCACCGAGGTGGAGGCGGTGACACCGTAGCTCCGGGCGATGGAAGGATGCTCCCACACATTGAGGTACTCGATGCGCACCTGTTCCGGGTAGCGGGCAACCAGCTCCTCTGCCGTATTGAGGACAAAGGTCTGGGTATCGGAGGCTCGGATCTCCTCCTCATCGTCGCAGAATATGATACGGATCGGCTCTGCCGACGACTTCACCTGGGGCATCACATAGCTGTCCAGGTACCCATAGCAGGTGTCGGTGACAGGGTAGAGCAGGGTGGGGTTCATGTTGATGAACCACCCGTAGCGCAGAGCCAGGGAGGTCACGATGGCGTTGAGAAGCACCACCGCGGCCACCGCAAGGGCGGTCAGGGCCAGCGTGACGCCGCCGTGCCGCAGGACTTTCTTTGAGGCAGTACCAGCCATATTCCTTCGCTTTCCTTTCTTTGATCGGTCTTGTGTCGTTCCGGCTCCGGCGCAGGCTCAGCCCCACCGGCGCTTTTCGTACACCCGGACGGTCAGGAACAGGAACACAAAGGACAGCGAGGCGTAGTACAGGATGGCCGCAAAGTCAAACAGGCCGTTGGCGAAGTTGCCGAACCGGCTGTATACGGAGACCCAGGACAGCACCACCCGGAGCCAGTACACATCAATGTAATTGTTCAGGACACCGATGCCCACCATCCCGGCGATGACGGCGATGGTGATGACGGCGGCGGCCAACTGGTTCTCGGTCAGGGCGGAGATGAAGGTGCCGATGGCGATGAAGGCCGCACCGATCAGGAGAAGGCTGACCAGGCACCCCACCAGCTCCCCCGTCACCGGGCCGATGTGGTAGAAATCATAGTCCTGATTCCCCCGCTCGGCGGCGGCCACGGCGTAGATGGGGATGAAATTGATGCAGGATACCAGCAGGGTGGAGGCGAACAGGGTCAGGGCGGCGAAAAACTTCCCCAGCACCATGCCTGTCAGCGTCACCGGGGCGGTGAGCAGCAACTGTTCTGTGCGCAGCTTCCGCTCCTCGGCGAACAACCGCATGGTCAGGATGGGGATGAGGATGACGAAGGCGAACATCATATACATGAAGTAGGCGGAGGTGTCGTAGCTACCGCTGATGATGGTGGTATAGCAGCAGAGCAGAGCCGCCAGGGCCAGGAACACGCCCACATAGACATAGCCGATGGGATTGATGAAGTAGGAGCGCAGCTCCTTCTTGTAAATGGCAAACATTTCTCAAAAACCGTGCCTTTCTTTGTTTGTGGGCGGAGGTCAGTTGCCGTCAGAGCCGCCGGAGCGGTCGCTGTCCGTATCTGCGTCATCGGAAAGTCCCAGGACGGAGGCCTCCTCCCGCCGCCTGTCGGCCTCGGCCACAAGCTCGGAAGCAACCTGACCCTCCAGGGAGTTTCTGGCCCGGCTCCGTGTCCGGCGGGTGTACCGGGTGGGGGCGGACTCCTCGTCCGACTTGTTGACCACCGTGATGAAGATATCCTCCAGGCTCAGCCCCAGGGCCTCCAGCCCAATGAGGGCCCAGCCCCGCTCGGCCAAGGTGAAGAACAGCTTCTTGCGGATGTCCACGCCGGGGGCACTCTCGATCATGTAGGTGACGGCGTCTCCGTCCCGCTCGGCCAGCGCCTCGGCGTAGGTGATGCCGGGCAGGGTCTTGAGGGTAGCCAGCACCTGGGACTGGGGGCCGCAGATCTTGGCGTTGAAGCGGCGGTTGTTCTCAATGACACGGGTGATGTTCTCGGTCTTCTCGTCGGCCACGATCCGTCCCTTGTTGATGATGACGATGCGGTCGCAGACCGCCTGTACCTCCTGGAGGATGTGGGTGGAAAGCACCACGGTGTGCTGTTTCCCCAGCCCCCGGATCAGGTTGCGGATCTCAATGATCTGCTTGGGGTCAAGACCCACGGTGGGCTCGTCAAAAATGATCACCTGGGGGTTGCCCACCAGGGCACCGGCGATGCCTACCCGCTGGCGGTAGCCCTTGGACAGGTTCTTGATGACCCGCTTCCGCACATCCCCGATGCGCACCACCTCGCAGACCTCCCCTAAGTGGGCGATCTTATCCAGGCGGCAACCCTTCAGCTCGTAGTTGAAGTTCAGGTACTCATCCACCGTCATATCCAGGTACAGGGGAGGCTGCTCCGGCAGGTAGCCGATCTGCCGCTTGGCGTTCAGCGGGTCATTCAGCACATCGATCCCCGCCACGCTGACCCGCCCGGAGGTGCTGGACAGGTAGCCGGTGAGGATGTTCATGGTAGTACTCTTTCCGGCACCGTTGGGGCCGAGGAAACCGACGATCTCCCCCTCGCCTACCTCCAGGCTGATGTCATCCACGGCGCAGTTGGAGCCATAGTTCTTTACCAGATGTTCGATCTTGATCATGGAGCAAAGATTCCTTTCCTTCCGGGCACGGCAGGCCATGCGCCCCGGATGCTTCCGTGCCCCCGCCCGGGGACACAATCATACAGCCTGTAGTATATCACAATTTTGTAACAATTGTATGAACATATGCAGGACAGAAACAAATATCTTCTGACTTTTGCGTGAATTTTTTGAGACGGGGGAACGCTGGGGGACGCTGGGGGACTTTCTGAAGACAGCACTTGCACTGTGCGCAGTGCAAGTGCATGAAGTTTGCCATGCGGCAAACTTCTGCCCCCCAGACCCCTTCAAAGACTTTCAAAACATGATTGTGTATAAGTCGGAGAGTAGTTTGGTAATGATTTCACCATTGCCTCCGCAGAAATTAAGGAACCGCTGATTTATTCGGCGGCACATCTTCGGCACATCTTTTCCCGCCTGCTTCTTGCCGAAAAACTGGATGTACATCCAGTACATCTTGCGTTTTTCGCAATCGCAGACAAAAAAATCTGTACCGAATCTGTACCACCTCATTAAATCAGTGTTTCCTTAGATGTGGTCGGCCGGAAGGTTCCATGCGGGCGAACACAGTTCGTCCCTACGGCGTAACAAATGAAACTTTATTTCCTGATAGCCGATATCAGGATAAGGCAAAAAGATCTGTCGTAGGGCGGGGGCTTG
>CAMEON010000051.1 GCA_945929845.1 uncultured Clostridia bacterium
CCCTTGACATTGGAGCCGAACAGGGCGTAGTACAGGTCGTCGCCGATCCAGTACAAGCCGGAGTAGGAGGCAAACTCGGTGCGGGTGCGGCACTCGGCGCAGACCAGATCGCCCGTCTTTTCATCGTAGACATAGGTGTGTGTCTCGCAGATGCCGGTGGTCAGCTCTACAGAGTCAATGAGGGTTGCATTGCCCTTCTCGTCCACATCGTAGGTGTAGATCCCGAAGAAGTGGTCGGTGGCATAGGCGGTCAGATAGATGGCACCGTAATCCTGGGTCATCTTGACAAAGTTGAAGCCATTGTCAGAGCAGGAATACTTCTTCTCCCCGGCGGTACCGGAGATGTAGTAGTACACGCCGTTCTTGCTGTCGGTACGGGCATAGCTGTGGTCATGGCCGGAGAAGACGAACTGAATACCGGCGGCCTCCGCCACGGCAGGCAGCTTCTGGTTGTAGAACAGGCTGTCGGTCTGTTCCGCATTGGTGTAGTACACCGGAACATGGAGCACAAGGATCTTCCAGGGGCAGGTGGACTTGGCGGCATCCTCGGCCAGCCAATCCAGGGAAGCCTGCATGGCGTCAGGATCCAGGGTGTAGCCGATCACAGCCACATACACATGGCCGTACTCCACGGAGTAGTAGCCGGATGCGTCATCCACGGGGGAGCCGAAGATGGAGCGGGCGGCCAGCGCAGTCTCGTCACCGAAGGTCTCGTGGTTGCCGATGACATGGATCATGTCTGTGGCGGCATAGATCCCGCTGGAGAAGATGTTCAGGGCACCCTGCCACTCATTGTACTTGGCTACATTGTCCACGGCATCGCCCAGCTGAACGCCGAAGTCATAGTCGATGCCCTCCTTCGACAGGATGTCGGAGAAGATGCCGGCCATGGCGGCGTCTTCACCCTGCATATCGCCGATGATGAAGAATTCAGTGGCACGATCCTCTGTGTCAGCGGTGGTAAAGGTGCCGATGGAGGACCAGGTATCCCCGTCACCTACACGGAAGTAGTAGGTCGTGCCGGGTTCCAGGTCAGTGGCGGTCACGCTGTTGGAATAGTTAGCCGTACCTGTCACGGCATAGGCAAGGGGCACGGTCTTGCCGGTGAATGTCACAGCCTCGCTCATGTCGGCGGAGGTGGAGACCTCCATGACAGCGACGGCGGCAGCGTAGTCAGGATTGGTCAGCCAGGTGATATTCTGACTGGTGGTGGGATCGGCGGTGGCATTGGCCAGGATGTAGTAGGGGGCAGTCTCTCCGGTGGTGGCGCGGGTGGTCATATTGACGGAGAAGGAGACGGCTCCGGCCTCGTCCTTGGCGTAGGCGGTCTTGGAGCCTACCTCAGAGAAGGCATCCGTGGTCAGGCAACCGTGGGCATCGGTGATACCGATCTGCGTCTCGCCCACATAGATACCCACACCGGCCGCAGGCGCACCCTCCTCATCAATGACACGGAGCGTGCACTCGTGAACTGCGATCAGCACATCGGAAAGCAGGGTGTACCGGGCATTCACAGGCAGGTAGACGGTGGGCAGGGAGGCGGACCAGGTGACCTGCTTGCTGTGAATACCGGTTATGTCACACTCATGAAGGCTGATGAGGGCATTCAGCACACGGAAGTCCAGGTTGGCACCGGCACTGAGCGTGGTGGGCACGGCGATGCGCACAGTGAACAACTCGTTGTCCTCGTCGCTGTAGGTGGCACCCTCTTTCAGGTGGCCGGACAGGGTCAGTGTGCCGTTCTCGAAGGTGTAGGAGCCTTCAAAGGCCGGATGGAAGATCACATCCGCCACAGAGTAGTTCTTGTTGATGTTGACAGAAGCATTGATGGCACTGATGTTGGACAGATTCTTGTAAGTGGAAGTAAAGCTCAGATCAAAGGTCTCACCCAGGTATACTTCCTCACCGTAGGTGAAGCCCAGGGAAGGATAGTTATCCGAGGCATCGGCATAGTCCACCGTGAAGTACACGGTCTTACGGGTCACATTTCCGAAACCGTCCTTGGCGTAGCAGGTCAGGGAGTGGGAACCGTTGGCCAGCTGGCGAGGGATGAAAGCATAGCCTTCCTGCTGAATGACGCTGCCTCCGCCGGCCAGCATGTCATCAATGTAGAACAGTTCGGTGACAACACCGGTGGCGTACCGGTCGGTATACTCGTTGTCGTTGAAGTAGAACCAGAAGGTCACATCGCCTGCATCGGTGATGACGGTGCCGTCGGTCAGCGCATGCTTCACGCCGTCCTCGCCGTCAGACCAGTAAATGTCGGAAATGTCAGGCGGGGTGATATCCTGATTGTTGACACCGTACACGAACTGCAGGTTGTCGATCAGGATCCAGCCCTTGGCTTCTGCCTTGGGCACATAGGTACCGTCCTTGGTGAAGTTACCCATACCGCCCTTCTGACCGGCGGCATTGGTGGTGCCGTAGTTGCCGTTGGTGTACATGACACGGATGGTCTCGCCGGGCAGGATACGGATGGTACGGCCTGCGTACATGGACAGGTCAGCCTCTACATACTTCCAGCCCTCCCAGTTGATGCCGCCGAAGTCGGACTTGTCAGCCATCTGGGCGGTGTCGCAACGGGTGGTGAAGTTGACATAGGTGTAGGAGAACACGCCGGAGCCGGGGTTTGTCTCCACACCCACAGCGGCACGGAGCCACAGGTTGGTGGTGCCCTCGGGGGCGTAGATCCACACGCCGATACCGGAGGGCGAGCCGGTCAGCTCAATGGTCTTGGAGAAGCCCACGCAGGCACCCTCGATACCGTTGACATTGGAGAAGTCGTAGTTCAGCTTCAGGGCACGGTTGCCGAAGCGGATGCAATCCGTCCACTCATCCATGTCGGTGGTGATCAGCTCCAGGCTCTCGTTACCGCCACGGCTGGATGCAATGGAGCCGTTGTTGTAGTGGTGGGTGATGATGTCGCAGGTCTCGGGGGATTCCCGCTCAAAGACGGTGGCGCCATTCAGACCGGTGGTGCGGCCGAACACATCATACCGCATGCCGTCCGCATCGCCGCCGTCCATGACGATGGCGGGCTGCATACCTACATTGATCCGGGTGGCGGCCCAAAGGTCGGTGTCGGCCTTGTACACAGCGGTGACGGTGGTGGTCACGGAGGCCAGGTAGTCATCGGTGACATGGAAGAGTAGCCCGTCAAAGGCACCGGCCTTGCTGTCTAAGATCTCCCAGTCGATGTCCTCGGCCTTCAGGTGGATCTCATTGCCCTGGTACCGGGCATACAGACCCAGATCTGTGACCTCCTCGTAGGCCAGGTTCACATTGTCGGACTTGAAGGCCAGGCTGTCGGGATGCCGGATCTCCAGGGTGGTACTGCCAACGACAACGCCATCCTTGAGAAGCTGTACAGTCACAGGGCCTTCCTTGCCACTGGAAACAAAGGTGGCCTTGGCGATGTTTCCGGACAGCTCGCCGGCGGTCACTGTGCCCATGGTCTCATCGGTAACAGCCCAGGTGACACCTTCGGGCATGGCCTCGGCCACAGAACCGGAGTAGTCCACGGCGGTGGCGGTCAACTCCACGGAGGAGCCGGGGGTGTAGTACTCGTCACTGGGGGACACGGTGGCATGGTCGAACTCGCCGGAGGGCACAGCCTGAGAAACAACCAGAAGCCCGTGCAGTGTAGCACGCTCGGAACCGTCGGAGGGGGTATTCTTCATGGTCAGCTCGCCGGTGCCCTCCCGCTCAGAGAGGAAGGTGGAAGAACCGCCGCCATCGCAATTGGTAGCAACCACACAGCCGAGCTGGATCATGATGTCAGCCAATTCATACATGGTCATACCTACGGCCACGGGAATATTCCGACCGTCACTCACGAACAGAACCACAGTACCGTCTGCCTTGATACCGATGGCAGTTCTGGGTGCCCGGTTGGCCTGTGCGTGATCCTCCTTGTACGGGTTCTTGCCGTCCTGGACCAACCACTGGGCGAAGCAGGCAACAGCCTGTTGCTCCGTCCCGTCCAGCGGCGTGGAGCCGGAGCGGATCTCGGCGGTGCCGTCATTCTTGACGACAAAATAGTTATTGGCAGAAAGTTCGTTGTGAAGAACCTCTCCGTTGATGACCAGCATGCCCATAGGCTCATCATTACCCCAACGCAGGGAGGTATTGATGGCACCTACCACATTGTAGCCGAGGCTCTCTGCAAAGGCGGCCTGCTGGGACATGACCTGGGTGTTGTAGTCGCCGGCGGCGATGGTAGTACCCAGATCCTTGTAGGAAGCCATGAGATCGACATAGGGGTTGGTCAGATCCACCTCCATGACATATCCCTTGCTCTGGTTCTGCCCGTCTGTGCTGTTCCAGACCACATCGGTTTCGGAAACACCGGGGGCAATGGCGTAGTTCTTCTTTGAGATGACCCGATTGTAGCTTCCGGTGTCGTCTACTGTGATCTCAGGGGCATTGGCCGCAAAAGAGACCACCGGTAGCGCGCCGATCAGCATACAGAGAACCATCAGAACAGAAAGAACGCGAACGGATGTTTTCATTTTGCCTTCTCCTTTTTCTTGAATTTTCTGGATGCGGGATACGGACATGACGCAGGCTCCGGGACAAGAAGTACCGTTTTCCTGATCAAGTAGAGTATAACATACCGGAAACGAAAAGTCAACCGTTTTTCCCCTTATTTTTAGTAAAATTACCATCAGCGGGTTACAACTTGACGGAGAAACTGTACTCCAACCCACGAAAAAACTTTTGAAAATTTAATCCAATCACTTGACAAGAAGATGAAGTTGTGCTATAATTACGGGCGTAAACATACTTCGTTGTATGGATGCAAGAAAACAAATGGTAGAAAAAGAAACAAATGATTGACACCTGCCCCGGCAGGTGTCAGATCGGGAAAGGAAGTATACCGAAGATGAAAATGAAAAAGACCACCCGTATCGTGCTTTCTGTTATTCTGGGCACGGTGTTGACCGGGTTGTATTACTACCTGGTTCTCCCGCCGCTCAATGTGCACAGCACCGGTTTCTGGATCTCTCTTTTGCTGATCATGCTGTTCTACGGCATCCCGCTGGGATTGGTCAGACTGAGCCTCCCCCATGGGGCAGGCGGGGTCGGCCGGTTCGCAAAGACAACGCCGGATAAAGCTGAGAAAAAGTCCGTGGGGAGCAAGGTCTTCCTGGTGGCTCTGGCTATCCCGGTGGCGGTGCTTGCCATCGGCGGCCTGCTGTCCTCCACCTTCTTCAATGCCCACAAGTATGCCTCTGTGGCTTCCGTGACGGAGGCGGCTTTCAGTGAGGATATGCCGGAGGCGGATGTGGTGTCCAACATATCCCTGATGGACACGGAATCCGCCCAGATCATCGGCAACCGTGCCTTAGGCTCGCTGTCGGATGTGGTGTCACAGTATGAGCTGTCCTACACCTACAACCAGATCAATTACCAGGGAACGCCCAAGAAGGTGGCCAACCTGGAGTATGTGGATCTGTTCCGCTGGCTGAACAATGCGTCTGTCGGTGTGCCGGGGTATGTCATGGTGGATCCGGTCAACAACACCGCCGAGTATATCCGCTTTGACAAGCCACTCAAATATGTAGACAGTGCCTACCTGGGGGACGACCTGATGCGGAAGTTGCGCTTCTCCTATCCCACCAAGATCTTCGGCACTGTAAACTTCGAGATCGACGAGGCAGGGAACCCCTGGTTTGTGGTCTCCTGTATGGCTCCCCGGGTGGGTCTGTTCGGTGCCATGGATGTGTCCGAGGTGATCCTGTTCAATCCCTGTGACGGCAGTTCCCAGCTGTATGCGGTGGCTGATACCCCGGCTTGGATCGACAATGTGTACAACGGCTACCTGGCTTGTGAAAAGTACGATTGGTACGGCACCCTGTCCGGCGGCTGGTGGAACTCGGTGATCGGCAATAAGGGCTGTAAGCAGACCACGGATAACTTCGGCTATATCGTCCTCGGGGACGATGTGTGGTACTTCACCGGCGTGACCTCTGTCACCGGGGATGAGTCCAACATCGGCTTCATCATCAGCAACGCCCGCACCGGCGAGTACAAGTACTACCCGGTGGTCGGTGCCGAGGAGTATTCCGCCATGCGGGCTGCCGAGGGCGAGGTGCAGGAGAAGGGGTATGTGGCTTCCTTCCCCTCCCTCATCAATGTGTCCGGGCAGGCTACCTACATCATGGTGCTCAAGGACGCCGGCGGCCTGGTCAAGCTGTACGCCCTGGTCAATGTGGAGAACTACGGCATTGTGGCTACCGGAGCCACCCAGACAGAGGCCAAGAGGGCGTACCTGGATCTGCTGGTACAGAAGGGTCTTGTCGAAGGGGCTGAGACACCGGATCAGGTAGAGAATCGGTCACAGGTCACCGTCATGGATGTGCGTCTGGCGGTACTGAACGGACAGACCGTGGTCTACCTGACCGGAGATGACGGCTGTGTGTACAAGGGCTTTCTGGACGAGGATGAGACACTGATTCTTGTGCGTGCCGGACAGGACTTGTCCCTTTCCTGGGTGGAGGGCGAGCATCCGCCCATTCGCATCCTGAAGGGCTGGATATTCCTTGGGGGGAAGTAGGCGGCCCGGATGCCCTACAGGGGCAGGTTGCTCTTGGCAAAGGGATTGGCCGCATGCCACGCCGGGGCCTGCTCCGGCACCTCCCGGGGCTACGGAGGCATCGCTTCCAATACGAGGAATTGTGTACGAAAGTTAACAAAAAGTTTAACAAATTGTCGTATAGTGTCGACACTCTTATGATACAATGTAGGCAGATATAAGGGGGCGTGGCGTCTTCTGCCGGCGGCTTGGCTGGCTCGTGTAATCCTGCTCCCCGGAAGGAGAGGCATATTATGAAAAAAGTTCGTGCTGTAGCGGTTCTGCTGGCTCTGTGCCTGACTGTGTCGGCGGTGTCCATGTGCATGAGTGTATCGGCGGTGGATGCCGGGCAACCGACCGTGACCTTTGTGGCCGGTGGAGAAGTGTTGGCAGTTGTCCCGTACCAGGCAGGGGATACGGAGGTTCAGGAGCCTGCACTGCCCGTGATCAAAGGCAACACAGTGTATAACTACATTGCAGGAGCCAACATCGTGCTGTACGAGTATGTGTGGCCGGACTACGAGCTGACCGGGGAGAGCATCACCGTGGTGGCGAAGTATGCCCTTGTCACATACACCGTGCGCTTTTATGCCACCGAGGATGCCAGCGGGGAAATATACGCAATCCGTGAATACACCATTGAGGATGCTTCCTATGATATACCTGTTGTACCCACTGTAGAAGGAAAGTACGGTACCTGGCATCTGGCTGCTGTCAGCGGTGACAACAGAACCATTGATGTGGTGGCCCAGTACACGGATAAGCCCTTTGCCGATGTCCATGACAATGACGGCCATCTATACCGCCTGGTGAACGGCGTGTTTGGGTGCGACGGCAATCACAATGTGCTGGCCCAGGGGAAGATCCATGTGACGGAGGACGGCATGGATTACTATGTGTATGTGAAGAACGGCATTCCCCAGCACCTGGGCGTAATTGAAGAGGATGGCGGCCTGCGCTACATCAACAGCACCGGACGGATCGTGTATAACAACCCGAGCTACTACATTCCGGAAAGCAGCACCAACGGCCTGCTCCCTGCCGGGCATTATGAGATCAATGCCGACGGCTTCATTGTGTATGACGGCCAGATCAAGAACGGTGTAGTCCATGATCTGGACGGCGAGGTTCGCTACTATGTCGACGGGGTGGCTCAGGTAGGTGCCGGTGTTGTCCAGGACGAGGACGGAAACCTGTATTACATCGGAAGCGCCGGGACGGCGGCCTATAAGAACCGGACAGGCTACGGCATCTGGAAGACCAACGACCTGATTCCTCAGGGATATTACAACATCGGAGCCGACGGTGTCATTGATGTGGATTCTCGGGTTGCTTCTTTGAGTCTGGAAGGCGACGAAGCCGCTGTGGCCGGCGTGTACATGGTCAACAGACAGGTTGTCTGCGTGAGCCAGTACCGGATGACCAATCAATCCATGGCAGACCGTACCGAGTAATAATACAGAGTCAATACCATAAACAAAAACCGCTGTTCCCATAAAGGGAGCGGCGGTTTTTTGACGGACACCCCGCCGGGTGTTGGATATCCGGTGTTGGACACCCGGCGGGTTCAGATACAGGAACGGTTATGCACCGCTCAATCCAGCTTGGATATGGTCTGGTTGTACCCCTCCAGCAGCTTGGTGATCCTGCTTTCCCATCCTCTGGTGGCGGAGGAGACATTGTTCTTCTTACCGCTGTACAGGGGCCGCAGGTTGTCACGGATGACGCAGCCGGTGAAGATGTTACTGCAGGTGCTGGAGAAATCAAACTGGATGGTGTCGAAGATCAGATCCAGGATCTCCTTGGACTGGGGGTTCTGCATGAAACGCAGGGACAGGGTAGAGCCATAGTAGGCCGGGGGGATCAGCCGGTTGCTGTGGTAGGCCAGCGACTCCATCACCGCCCCCAGCATGGCCTGGCGGTCAGCGTCTCCGATGCCGGCCGAAATGCCCAGGCTTGTGACCTGATCCTGCACATAGGAGTAGTAGCGGCTCTGGGACTTATCATACTTGGGTATGGGTGCTATGCCGTAGGACATACCGGCCAGGTCGGCAATTTCCGTTTCCATGTCCAGGAACAGGCAGGTACACATCATGGCATTGCCGGCGGTGAAGGCCTGAATGATGTTCTTGGTCTTGCCTGCCCAGTCCTCGGCGCCGCCCTGGTAGACATAGGTAGCGGCGTTGTTGTAGAGAAGCTGTACCTTGTCGCAGAGATCGGAAACGGCGGGGATGGCATCGGCGTTGTAGGACAGCTCCTTGGTGTCAGGATCCTTGATGATCATGTGAATGTTGGCCGCTACGGTGTAGGGATCCACACTGCTGGCGTTGCCGGTGACGAAGCCGAAGAAGTCGCCGGTGTCCGCCTTGTTGTTGGCGTTCTTATCCAGGTACAGATCCTGAATGATGCTGAGCTGGTAGTCCAGCGTCCAGTCCCCGTTCATGACTGTTTCGTACATGTCCGGGATGTGCCGGTCATTCATGATGGTCTCGTTGTACAGGGTCAGGAAGACGAAGCGGAACATGGAGATGGCTACCGGCCCGCTGGCCAGGAACTGTTTGTCCTGATCCGTAAAGGTGATAAGATCGTTGAAGCCCTGGGTCCAGTAGGACTTGGAGGTGTTCAGATTTTCCACCCGGGACAGGTTGAGGTACTGCCCGGACATGGCGGGGGTCACGGCCCGGAAGGTGCCGTTGGCTACAATGTCGTATGCCTGAAGGCCGCCGGAAATGTCCAGCTTCATCTTTTCGGCTACTTCCTCATCCCCTGCGGGAATCATGTCCAGCTTCACATGGAGCTGACTTTCCACGGCGATGTTCCGCTCATACACGGCGGCGGAGACCTGACCGGCCTCCAGACCGTCGCTGACAAACTCATCGTTGCGGCCAGGGCAGTCGGCATAGAGGATGTGTACCGTTGCGTCTCCATAGTTCAGATCGTCCGGTAGATCGCAGCGGTAGCTGGGGTCTTCGGTCTCCTCAGCCTGGGCAGTTGTCTCTCCGGCGGAGGATTCGCCAGCGGGGGTTTCCCCCTTTCCGCAGGAGGCAAGCCCCAGTGGAAGGGAAAGTGCCATCAGCAGGGCAAGAGCCAGTGAGAGGACGGAGGCGAGAGAAAATTTGCGTTTCATAATGTGCTCCTTTCCGGGTAAATGTGATCATTGGAATAAAATCCACCATTACAGTCACCGTAATTATAGTAAAAAAGACGGCTTCTGTCAAGGGTTAGGAGCAATATTTTTGTATATTTTTAATGGAAAGGTGTTACAGTTCAGGTAGGGTACGGGAGAACGCCTGGGGGCTTCTTGAGAAGAACAGCACTGGCTCCACCGGCGATGCCGGATGTTGCCAGTGCATGAAGTTTGCCATGCGGCAAACTTCCGGCCCCAGACCCCCAAGAACTTTCAAAATGTGTATATATTCATGTTCGGTGCGGCGTTGAATGGTATTTTTGTTATAATTATCCTAGGGGAGCCAGCGTTACTGTTACCCAAAACAGCAGAAACGCCTTCGCGGGGGCCCCTGACCCCGCTCTACGGTGGAAAAGGGAGCGCACGGCGGGGGGGGGGAGGTGAACTGTATATGCCCCCGGCAGAACGGGCTGATTTCAATGCACACCCAGCACCTGCGCCAGCGCTTCCCCCAGGTAAGGGACAGCGGCGGCGGCTCGTGCGTAGGTGTCGCCTGCCGCACCCAACTCCACCGTCAGGAGCACCGGGCCGCTGTCCCCGGACGGGTCGGTCTGGCAGGGAAGCAGACCCTGCCCGGCTCGCCACCACACCGGGCGACTGAGGGTGGGGCTGATAGCCCACAGAGCCCGACGCAGGGTCAGGGCAAAGGACAGGTCGGTTCCCTCCGTGTCCCCCGACCGCAGGGCATCGGCGATCAGCCGGATCTGGGCGCAGGACTTCCCTCCTGCCTGCCCGTCGGTGGCCAGGAGCACGCCCTCCTGGGCGGTCTCACTGCTGCGCCGCAGGTCAAGCACCAGGCAGATGTCGCTGTAGATCCGGCAGTAGTATTTGGCCAGTGCCTGGGTGCGGGTGTAGGTCTCCCGCAGGGAGGTGTCCGGCGTCAGCCCGGACATGGCACTGTTGACCAGCACCACCGAAATGCCCCTGGCCCGCAGATCCTCTGCCAGACGGTCGGCCAGGTCACTGACAGTGCCGCCACCGCCGTCTGCGTAGCTCTCAAAGGGGTGGGAGCAGACCATCAGGATCACCGGCTCCCCGGTGCCTGTATAGGCCCAGTCGGAGGGCACGCTGTAGGGATCCCGGACGGTGTCATTCCACAGGTACGCCGGCCCCCGCTGGCTCTCACTCATGTCCCGCAGGGGGTACGGCGGGATCTCTGCCGCCTCGGAGGTCTCCGGCTCCTCCGGTTCTGCTGTTTCTGTTTCTTGCGGTTCTACTGTCTCTGTTTCCTCCGGTTCTACTGTCCCCGTTTCTCCCGATTCTGCCGGGGCTGTCTCCTCTGGGGCGGTGTCAGTACCTGTCCCGGATTCCATGGTGTCCTCCTCTGGTTCATCCCGGGTATCTGCGCTGTCGGTGTTGGTTTCCCCAGGGACAGACTCCGCCTCCGGTCGTGTCTGACTCCCGTTCTCAGTGTCGCTGGCAGGGTCATTGTCCGGCTGAGTGACCGACTCACTGTCGGTTCCGACGGCAGTCAGACTCCACAGCGGCTGATCCGTGGGGGGCAACCCGGCATTGACCAGCACCTGACACAGGGACTGCATGACAAGCCCGGCAGAGGGACCGGCTGAGGATGCCGGACGGAGTGCCCGGTGGATGGCCGGGGTCAGCAGGGCGACAAGACAGAACGCCATGAGCAGGCAGACAAGCCCGGTGCGTCCCCGGGAGGACAGACGGAAACTCTTGACTCCGGTAGGCGAGGGGGGCTCCCCGTCGGTTCCTTCGGCACGGGGGGAACACCAACGGGAGGGAAGGGGGGCGGATCCAGGCGGTATACGGCTGGGCAGACGATCGGAGGGGTATTCCATAATGATGACCATTCCTTTCCAACAGGGGAGGGCGTTTGTGCCGGAGTGGCAGTTCCGGGGACTGCCCGGGCACTGCCCAGGCACGAAACTTCCCGCCTGATTTTGGATGCTTTCGGTTCGAACCATGACGACTGGTTATATGACAGTCGTCCGGTCATACGAATATATGAAGGAATAATCTGCTGTATGACAGGGAGGAGGGAGACTGATGACCGCTGTGAGCTGACAGCTGTGAGCTGACAGCTGACAGCTGACAGTTGATAGCGTGTATGTCTTGCGCTTCGTTATACACTTTGTGACATTTTCCCCGCTGGGGAAGGGTGCGGGGGGATAGGGCAAAGCCCAGGTGTAAAACCGATACGGGACATGGGATTACGCAGATATGTCCCGGTCAAGCACCTGAACTGTAACATCCCGGATAAGCAAAAGGCGGGTTGGTGTGGGGACACACCAACTCGCCTTGAATTTTCTGCCGGAATGCGGAGATATGACAACAGACAACAGACAACAGACAGCCAAAGAATCCCGCACAAGGGCGTGCACAGTTAGGGGAACTATCGCTCCTCTGATCGGATGACAGTTACGGTTACAGTCACGGTTACAGTTACAGTTACAGAGAAGCACCGAAGTCGCTGACCATCACCTGACCGGTCAGAGCCTTGGAGTCATCGGAAGCGAGGAAGCCGATGATGTTTGCCACATCGTCAGCCATGCAAGGTCTGATCTTCAGATCTGCGTGCTTGCTCATCGCACCCATCATACGCATATCGAGAGCCTCGGGCTTCATGTTCATGGTCATGGGGGTGACGATGGTTCCGGGGCAGACCGCATTACAGCGGATGTACTTGTCTGCAAGCAGCAGAGCGGTGTGCTTGGTAATACCGATAATTGCGGACTTGGTGGAAACATAAGCCGCTCCGCCGCCGCCGTTGACGCCTGCAACCGATGCAACATTGACGATAGATGCGCCCTCGGTCATATACTGAAGCGCCGCACGGATGCACTGCATCGTGCCGATCTGGTTGATGGAAATGACCTTCTGGGTTTCCACATCGTCAAACTTGTCCACGGGAGCAAGGCCTGTGTCCAGCACGCCGGCGTTGTTGACCAGGATGTCGATGCGGCCAAACGCATCCACGGCGGCCTTCATGAGGTTCTTGCAGTCCTCGTCCTTGGAGATGTCGGTGGGAACGGTGAGAACATTGCCACCCTCCGCCTTGATCTTCTCAGCCACCTCCTCAAGAGCTGCCAGACGACGCGCGCTGATTACAACAGTTGCTCCGCTCTTTGCAAACAGCAGGGCGGTTGCGGCTCCTACGCCAGAGTTGCCTCCGGTGATGACGGCGGTTTTGCCTTTCAGGTTGTTCATTGGTATACCTCCATTGTTTTTTCATTTGTAAGTATTATAACACCGATCAGGCTCCGTGTCAAGTGAAGAGCGGGAGAACAGGGACGAAAATCGTGGAATATTCGTTACAGTTGAGCAAGGGGGCTATGAAATTGACACATAGAGCCTTGTTGTATTGTAGGGGCGAACTGTGTTCGCCTTCGCCGACCATGCGGGCGGATATGGAATCCGCCCCTACGGAAAAAGGGAGGGAGCGCATACTTGACCCAGCCGGATGTGGAAAGGAAATGGTTTTTCCGTATTTGTCAGGAGCGTTCCCTCAACTCTGTAGGGGCGGATTCCATATCCGCCCGCAGCGTGATGCGCAAGCACTGTAACAAACTTTTCAAAATACACCGAGCTATCACCGCATATTGACCGTGGGACAGGGGGAGACATGCCGATCCCATAGCGGTCTTGGCCACCCACACAGTTAAATAAAAGAACCCCGCACGAGGCGGAGCCCTTTTGTTTGGCCTACCCGAGCGGATTCGAACCGCTGGCCTTCAGAGTCGGAGTCTGACGCGCTATCCAGCTGTGCCACGGGTAGATAGGAATGCCACGGGTTCTCCCCGTTGCATCCCTATTATATCACAATCCGGTGCAAAATGCAAGCCCTTTTCAAAAAATTTTCAGGGGAAATCTCGGCATCGCTCCGGTTTGGTTACAGTTCACCTACTCCCCCACAGCGCACTCCCTTTTCCACCGTAGAGCGGGGCGAGGGGCCCCCGCGAAGGCGTTTCTGCTGTTTTAGGCGACAGTAACGCTGTATCCCCTGTGAAACGGTATCAAAAATATTACAGAATAACGCTCCGAACAGTACACAATACCTGTTTTGAAAGTTCTTGGGGGTCTGGGTTCAGAAGTTTGCCGTACGGCAAACTTCATGCAATTGCACTGCGTACAGTGCAATTGCTGTTCTTATCAAGAAGCCCCCAGGCGTTCTTCCGCACCCTACCTGAACTGTAACCCGGTTTGTCCGGCTTTTGACTTCCGGATGAAGCCTTACCAGCCGTTACTGTTGTTCCCGTTGCTGTTTCCGTTATTCCAGCCGTCGCCGTCATTGCCTTCCTTTCGTGCCCGGACAGCCTTGACGATCTGCCGGATGGACAGCACGGCAATCAGGATGATACCCGCCAGGATGACGAAGCCCCAGATGACATCGGCGTAGCTGCGGGGGAACACATCCTCCGCCTCGTCTACCACAATGACGGCGGGAATGCCGGTGGCATCCGTGAAGCGGGTCAGGGCATCGTTCACGGTGCTCTCGGTCAGGTCAAGGGTACTGAGGTTGACCAGATGGGAGGGCACCTGCGTATGCTCCTCCTGACAGGTAAAGGAGGAAGCCAGCCCCAGGTTGGTCACATTCCTGGTCATGACATCCATGACGGAGGCCAGGTTGGAATCCAGGGAGTACTTGTAGTTCTTCGTGTTGACGGCACTCTGCACCGCACGGCCAAACGCCGTGTACTCATCGCCGAACATATAGTTGATGTCTGTGACGATGTGGTCGCCTACCCAGGCAATACAGTAGTACCTGCTGTTGTCCTCATCGGTCAGGAAGACCACCAGCAGGTTGTCCTCGTAGGCCGAGGAGGAGCCGAAGGCCTTCTGATACTGGTCATCGGCGTAGTCCTGAAAGGTCTCCTCGTTGTAGGTGATCACGCCGCCGGTTCCGATGGCACGGAAGGAGTCGGCAATGGTGCCAAAGAAGAGCAATACCAGCACGAGCAGAAGCACCACCGGCACCATGATCATTCCGAACAGACCGCCCAAACATCCGCCAACGCGGGGTCCATAGAACCTCGGCCCCCAGAAATGCGGGCCGGGCCGGGGGCCGAATCCTCCGCCTCTGGGGCCGCCGCCGAATCCTCCGCCGAATCCTCCACCGCCGCCACGGCTACCGCCGCCGCTGAAACCGCCCCCGTGGGAGCCTCCTCCTGGTCCTGGCATATGCTTCCTCCTTTTCTCCGGGTTTCCCGGGTCGCCCGTCCGGCTCTTTTTGGCCGGCGGGCAACATCATTGTAATACAGCGGAATCATTGTACCACAAACCGGAGGATTTTGCAAGGACTATTTTGTGAAATGTGAAAATTCGTGACAAAAGACGGCTACCGTTCGTTTGACATTCATGTGTGCGGGCTCCTTCATTCTGAGTGACCTGATACCCAGGCAGTACCGTAAATAGCATGGGTCGGGCTGACTTATCGATGCGTCCACCGTGTCAGCCTGAGATCCTCAGTACCGCTCCCAGTGGTACACGCCTTTCTCGTCCTTCTGGTCGATGGCCTTGAAGACATAGTAGATGGGCTTGGGGGCATCCAGCTCGTCTCCGTCCTTCTTCCTGCGCCACAGCCCCAGGTTCAGGCCGAACTCCAGCCGATTGTCCCGGTGGGCATGGAGGATGAAGCTGTCGATCTCCGGGATGGACATGATCTTGCGGTAGGCGTGGCCGTAGGCGGCGGCCTGAAGCACCTCGCTCTCCACCGTCCAGTGGGAGTTGAAGCCCTGCTCGGACAGGATGATCCGCCGCCGCTGGCCGTTGCACAGGAAGGCGGGCTCATAGGTGAACCGGGCCAGCACCTCTAAGTTCTTGAAGGTGATGATGGAGGTATTGTCGTCGTCCGTGGCGTCGGTGTCGTTCCAGTAGTCGGGGTAGTTCAGATCCTGGGGGTACGGATGAAAGGCGATGTGCCACGGCACCTGACCCTCCTCCAGGCACAGACGGTTGAGTATCTCCAGCATGGGTTTGGTGCCGTAGTACCGCATGGGCTGGTTGTTGCCGAAGTTGGCATCCCGCCAGAAGTGGTCGAAGGACAGGTAGATGCGGATGTTCTGATACACAGCGGCGGCAGTCTGCCAGGTGAGGCGCACCACCTGGGTGTACTCTTTCACATAGTCATCCACACTCTTCTCGCCGGCATTGCACCAGACATAGCCGGAGTTGACCTCGTTGCCCACGATCATGCCGTAGATGTGGCCGTACTGCCCGTCCTCCCGGGTGTAGCGGTCGGCAAGGAAGCTGATGAAGGCACGGTACAGGGCCAGCCCCTCTTCGGTGCGCAGGTTGAACTGGGAGATCAGCGCATCCGGGGAGTCGGCATAATCCGGGTGGCGGATGACGGCCCAGAAGTCGTCCGGCACCTGCAATGTCCAGTGGCGGCTGTTGAGCAGGATCAGGGTGATGACCAC
>CAMEON010000052.1 GCA_945929845.1 uncultured Clostridia bacterium
TTTCGCTGTTGAATCGCAAAAATAAATCATGGGAACTGATTTTTCGAGGTGCCCTGGAGTATATTATACTGCGGTGGGTTGGGAAGGGCAAGACGCGGGAAGATTGGGCGGTTACTGCTTCTTGCCGAAAAACTCGATGTACATCCAGTACATCTTGCGTTTTTCGCAATCGCAGACGAAAAAATCTGTACCGAATCTGCACCACCTCATTCAATCAGCGTTTCCTTAAGTAAACTCAATTCTACCGCAGAATCGTTGCTATGGATTCTCTTGTTTGTAAACTAACCATTGCAACTTCACTTTACAATGCGCCAACGCCCAAAATCCCATGAAATTGCAAAGCAGGTATGTGCTACTTCCGTACTCCTTCAGACACATACCATCTCCGGCATGGTGGCTCGGAGGCAGCCCATAGCCTCCCCTGTGTCAGCCACCCAGGCATCGGTCATGCCGCCGGCCAGAATCAGCGGCATACGGGAATGGATGCGGGCGGCAGCGTCGTTGGCGGCGGTGGTCAGGATCACGAACCGCAGGCCCTCGGGGGTACTGCGATACAGCCCCGCCAGGTACACCATCCGGGTGCCAGGCAGGTTGAAGCGGAACCTCTGCTTCTGTTTCGACCACTCAAAGTACCCGGTGGTGGGGACAATGCACCGACACCGCAGGAAGGCGTCCCGGAAGGTCACCTTCTCGGCCACGCTCTCGGCCCGGGCGTTGATGATCAGTCCTTTCCCGTTATATCCCGGAAATCCCCATGTCCCAGGCATGGGGGTTTTTTCCCTGCCGCAGATCAAGGGAACCGTGTCCGTGGGGAATATCTCTCCCGACTTCAGCTGCACTGTCGGGTAGGCGGTGTGCAGTGCCCGGTACAGGGCACCCATATCCACACTTTCATCATCCTCTGCCACATAGCGACCGCACATACGCTGACCTCCTTGTTATACATAGTTATACAAAGCATCACTTGAGAAAGCCGGAATCATGCTCCAGCCCATGCAGGTCATAGCCACGGAGTCGCAGCGCCTGGATCTTCAGTGCGACCAGGTTGACATCCGTGCGCAGGGCATGGGCGATCTCTTCCGCACCATACCGGTATTCATAGATACACTCCAGCACATCCTCGTCCGGGAGCAGGATAGCGGCGGCGACCATGTTCGCCTCGTACTCCATGCGGCTGTTCATATTATACAGCATGATCTCCGGCAGACCGCTGTCCTTCGCCGCCTGGCGGTGGAGCTGGTCATGGCCGATCTCATGGGCACAGACGATACGAAGGGTATCCTCATCCAGATGCCTGTTGACGAACAGGCACCGACGGCGATGGATCACACGGTACATCCCCTTGAGGCGGGCAAAATCCTCCCTGTACACGCAGATACCCAGCCCCTCTGCAATGGCAAAGGGATCCCTGGTTCCGAATCTGCGCACCAGACGCTGGCCGACAGCCTCACATTCTGTTGGTTTCATTGGGATTCCTCCGCTGATCCGGCATCATGGAGTCTTGCGGTGCCCTTTGGGCGCATACTTCTTATTCTCCTCCTTGGCATCCCAGTAGGCACGGTTCAAAGCCGCCATGATGGCGTCCTTCTCCTCTTCATCCAGCTCACCGCCTGCAAACAGGCCCCGTATCTCGGATACCAGGCCCTCTACATCCTTGGCCGCCCGGGCACCGCCCCGCTCGTAGGCGTTGACGATGTGCGTGCCCTCACTGCCCAGCAGGTACTCCACCGTTGTGCCCAGCGCATCCGCCATTTTCTGCACGACCTCCATATGCTGGGGCTTGCGGCTTCCCATCTCGTAGTTCTGAATGGTGCGTGCCGATACCCCGGCCACGGCGGCCAGCTCGCTCTGGCTCATGCCGCTGTCCTGCCGCTTCTCCTTCAGCTTGTCCTTGAATTCCATCTTCCCATTCACCTCTGGCAATCTTTTCTCCCGGAAAACGAACAGGATTTCGCGAAATCCTATTGACATCGCAATTCTGTTCGTGTATAATAGGGTACACGAAAAATCGTTCGTGTATATGATACCATATCGGCGACGGTTTGTCAAGGCTTTTTCCGATGATTCATCGGGTGGAGGGGGATTCTGTACGGAAAGATGTATTCTGCACTGTGACATGAACAATTTCTATGCGTCGGTGGCCTGCGTGCTGGATCCGACGCTGGCCGGTCATCCCCTTGCGGTGTGCGGCGAGACGGAGGAGAGGCATGGCATCGTGCTGGCGAAGAACTACCTGGCAAAGGATCAGGGCGTCCGCACGGGGGAGGCGGTATGGCAGGCGAAGCAGAAATGCCCCGGCCTTGTGGTGGTCCCGCCGCAGTACGACCAGTATGTCCGGTTTTCCCGGGCGGCCCGAGAGATATATAATGACTACACGGACATGGTCGAGCCCATGGGCATGGATGAATGCTGGCTGGATGTGACCGGCAGTCAACGCTGTTTCGGTACCGGCGAGGAGATCGCCCACCGCATCCGCAGGCGCATCAGGCAGGAGCTGGGCGTGACGGTCTCGGTGGGGGTCTCCTTCAACAAGGTATTCGCCAAGCTGGGCAGCGACATGAAAAAGCCGGACGCCGTCACGGTCATCACCCCATCCGGCTTCCGGGAGCAGCTAGGGGGTCTGCCTGCGTCCGCCATGCTGGGTGTGGGAAGTGCCACCGCCAGGAAGCTGCACGGGCTGGGTATACACACCATCGGCGATCTTGCGGCTTACCCCTGCGAGTGCCTGCGGTACAAGCTGGGCAAGTGCGGGGAGGACATATGGCGGTTTGCCAACGGCCTGGACATCTCCCGGGTGGTGACACGGAATCCGGATGACCTGGACAAGACGGCGGGCCATGGGATCACCACCGTACAGGATCTGGTGGATGCCTCCGAGGTGTGGCCGGTCATGCTGGAGCTGGCGCAGGAGGTGGGCCACAGACTGCATCTGTATGAGAAAAAGGCCACCGGCGTGGCCATTGATATCCGGGACAATGCCCTTTGCGCCCGGCAGTGGCAATGCCGGTTGCCCTACCCGACCAAGAGCGCATCCCGGATCGCCTCGGCCTGCTTTGCGCTGTTCCGGCAAAGCTACGACTGGGCACGCCCCATCCGATCCGTGACAGTGCGTGCCATCCGTCTGGTGGCAGACAGCACGCCCTACCAGTTGGATCTGTTTCACGATGCGGCCGTGATCCAGAAGGAGGAGGCCATCGACCGTGTGGTAGAGGAACTGCGCACCCGCTACGGCCGTGGGATCATCCGCCAGGCCACCGTCATGTACAATCCCAAAATGCCAAGAACCAATGTGCTCCGTCGACAGATCCTATGACCGTATGACCGGAACAGTGCGGGACTTGCGCAAAAGCGCAGGATGTGGTATAATGGGCAAGGTCAGCAAGATACTATCGCCGCAGGGAAAGTCTGCGGCCATACCGGAGGTATACCTATGCCCATCATCCGCCACGCCATGCCCGGGGATCTGCCCGCTCTGATCCGCCTGGAGTCAGCCTGCTTTCCCCCGGCGGAGGCCGCCACAAAGGAGGCACTGTCCGCCCGCCTGGCCGCCTACCCCAACCATTTCTGGCTTCTTTTCCCGGATTCTTCCTGCGGGGAAGAAGCCACGCTCGTTAGCTTTGTGGACGGCTTCTGCACCAACTGTGCGGATCTTGAGGACTGGATGTATGAGGATGCCACCGGGCACGACGAATCCGGCCGGTGGCAGATGATATTCGGGGTCAACACCCACCCGGCGTACCGTCGCCGGGGGTTCGCCGGTGCCCTGCTCCGCACAGCCATTGAGGAGGCCCGCACGGATGGCCGGGCTGGGCTTGTCCTGACCTGCAAGCAAGCCCTGATCCCCTGGTATGCCTCCTTTGGCTTTGCCTGTGAGGGGTTGTCCGCCTCTGTCCACGGGGCGGTCTCCTGGTACCAGATGCGCCTGACCTTCTGATGCGTTCTATCCTGTTACACCGTGCGGAAACCGTGTCCTGTCACAGGCTGTTACGGACAAAGGGGCAGCCAGGATGCGAAGGTACCGCCGTCCCAGCCATTCCCGGCAGACATGTAGTCCACCATGGTCAATACCTGATCGCCGACGGACAACTGGGCTGTCAGGAAGCCCGGTCGCTCCGGAGCCAGGATGCGGAAATCCCCGACCTCCCCGTCCGGAACCGGCGCCAGCGGATGGTTGCAGTCCCGGCTGTCCCTGGCCAGCAACAGGGGGCCGTAGGTGAAGGCGACGAAATTGTCCCCCGCCCGGTTGGAGCCGTGGGGTGCCCGATGTCTGACCGGGGCATAGTCCATGCAGATGAGCCACTCCTTCCCCGCCGCAATGTCATCGGTGATCCGGAGATAGGTTCCCGGCTTGCCCTGCGCTGACACGGCAGGAGCCTGTGCATCCATGAGCGCAAAGGAATCCACATAGCCGGGCACCCGCAGGTCAATGGCAAAGCCGTCCGTTCTCCCCTCCGTAGCCGCAACCTTCAGCCGGACATAGCCCACCCGGGGAAACTGGGAGACCATGGAGAGCGTCACTGCTCCGCACCCGAAGGGGATCCGCGCCTCCCCGGTCTCGTACAGGTTGACAGCCACCCCGTCCGGCGTACCGGTAAAGGCCAGATAGGGGGCCATGCCAAGTCCTGTCGGCCCGTTGGCGGTACAGCAGGACAGGTCAAAGCCTTTTATGTTGAAGGAGTAGTTGACCTTGGGGTTCCTGGCCCCGTTGAACCGGGGGAAATACTCAAAGAACCGCCCATCCGGACGGAGCGCACCGTACAGGGCGTTGTACAGGCTGACCTCCATGGCATCGGCGTACTTCACCTCTCCGGTCAGGCGGAGCAGTTGATGGCACAGGCGCATCCAGTACACCGTGACGCAGGTCTCCATCATCAGGTCTATGTCCGGATTGGTCTGCTCGTTCCGGGTGTTGTTCCACTGTTCCCCGGTGCCCGGCCCCAGGTTGAAGGGGCCGTCCGCCCCGCCGGAGCCAAGCAGGGTGATCTCCTGCTCCTTGACCCGCTCCCAGAACAGCCGCACGGTCTCCAGATCCTCCGGGTTTCCCACAGCCCGGTAATACTCGCACAGCCCCTCAAAGCAGGACATCATTTCGTAGGCCTTGGCAATGCTCTCCTTGGCTTCGCCGTTCCAGCCGATGTCCCGGGGGTTCTTCCCTGCCCGGATGGCGGCAAAAATATTCTCCCTGCTACAGCACCCGCTTTCCACAATGTAGGCGCCAAGGGCCAGGGCGGCAGGCTCCCCGGTGATGTGGTACACCCGCATGACCGGCTCCAGGATGGAGGAGGATTCCATACCCCCAAAGGCCCATCCGGTCTCTGTGATGGGTGTCTTGGGAGAGGGGCCGACCTGGGCGTGGGTATACCGGATCAGCCGGACGCAGGCCTCCAGTGCCGCCTCGGAACCGGTCAGCTCATAGTAGGAAAGCAGACCCATCAGCACATACTTCCTCTCCCACAGGTCGGAGCCGTGAGTGCCCTTGGGCTGGGTGGCATCCGGGCAGGTGCTGATACAGCCGTCCGATCGCTGGATGGACAGCATATCGGCGGCTGCCCGATCCACAATTTTTCTCAGTGCGGGATCTCCGGTATACCCGCAGATCAGGCAGGCTGCCCGCATGATCTTTCCCCAGAACTCTCCTGTGGCGAACATATCGGCGGTGTTCCGGAAGTAGTCGGCCAGTGCCTCCATGTCTATGGCTTTGAGCGTCCCCTCACAAACAGTGCGTATTTTCTCATGGGCAAATCCCTCCAGCCTGACGGAGCCGGCCGGAAGGTCGAATTGCTTGTCCTTCTGATGGCGTATCATACGGTATGTATTTCCTTTCTTTCAAAGGGTATCTGCCTGTTCCCCCTCCCCCAACAGGAGAAGGCAAGAAACGGCAGTTTCATTATAGCATATACCTCTGGATTTGTAAAGCCCCATCAAAGAAAATACCAGGCTGAAGCCGAAGCCTCAGCCTGGAAGATCAGTTGTCAGCCGTTGCAGCAGCAGCAGAAGAACACGAGGATGGCAATCAGGATCCAGATCCAGTTACAGTTGTTATCGAAGGCGTTGCACAGACAGTTATTCATGGTGAACCTCCTCAAGAATAATGATTGAGTACAAGGCGGGACAGGTGATCTCTGTCCGCCGCTTGGTGGGCATCGCCCATCCACTACCATCATATGTCGTATCTCCCCGAATGTGCACGAAAAATTGAAGATCCTGACGATGGCTCCCGGTGGAGGGACATGGGGGTTCGAGTGTATCGTACCGCCAGCCAAACCAAAAATGTGACTGAATTTTCATTTTCCTATTTTCATGGGACGAATTTTATGATATAATATACACAATGGAACGCATTTGCGTCATGCGAGAAAGGAAAGCAGTACTATGGAGGAAGTTTTTTCTATACTCCTTGCCGAGCTGGCCAAGGAATTTTCTCTGGAGGAGATCGTCATACCGGAGAATTACGACAAGATACTGATTACGACCCCGGAGATCAGCCGTCCCGGGCTGGCTCTGGCAGGATTCTTTGAGATCTTCGATGCGGAGCGGATACAGATGATCGGTAACGCCGAGCATCGGTACCTGATGAACCTGTCTCCGGAGGAGCGCCGCCACCGCATCGTGGATTACATCGATGCCCGCCCGGTGGCTGTGGTATACACCACCAATCTGCCTATCTTTGAGGAAATGGCTTCGGAGGCTACCCGTGTGGGCGTACCCATCCTACGCACCGCCGAGAAGACCAGCCCCATCATGGCCGCTATGATCGCTTCCCTGAACACGCACTTAGCCCCCCGCATTACCCGTCACGGGGTGCTGGTGGAGGTATACGGCGAGGGTCTTTTGCTCCTTGGTGACAGCGGCGTGGGAAAGAGCGAGACAGCCATCGAGCTGATCAAGCGGGGGCACCGGCTGATCGCCGACGATGCCGTGGAGATCAAGCGGGTATCTGCCAGGACACTGGTGGGCACCGCTCCCGAGATCATCCGGCACTATGTGGAGCTGAGGGGCATCGGCATTGTGGATGTCCGCCGCCTGTTCGGTATGGGTGCCATCAAGACCACCGAGCGGATCGACCTGATCATCAATCTGGAAAACTGGATCCAGGGAAAGATGTACGATCGGCTGGGCCTTGACGAGCAGAAGACCAACATTCTGGGCATTGATGTGCCCTCCATCACCATTCCTGTCAAGCCGGGCCGGAACCTGGCCATCATTCTGGAAATTGCCGCCATGAACAACCGTCAGAAAAAGATGGGCTACAACACCGCCGAGGAGTTCAACAAGAAGCTGATGGGTCAGATGGGTCTGAACGACTGACCGTGGCACCTCGGTTGTATCTGACGGTGCGTGCCCTGTCCCCGGATGCGCCCGGTGAGGTCGGGGCATTGCGCCGTGCATTGGCCGCTTCCTTTCCCGACCCGGTGAATGAAGTCTACCTGCGGGAATTGGAGAGTGCCAGCCCGGCAGTCACGCTGACCCGCCTGACTGCCCTGTCCCTCCTGCCTCCCCTTCTGGAGAAAGCCGGGATCCCCCCCGCCGCCGTGCTTCTCTCACGGGATCCGGCTGGCAGGCCTTACCTGACCCTGCCGGAGGGAGCCGGGCTGGCAGACTTCAACCTGTCCCACAGTGCGGGGCATGTAGCCTGTGCCCTGTGGACAGGCCATGGCCGTGTGGGGGTGGATATTGAGGAGCCGGTTCCTGCCGAGAAAGCCGGAAAGCTGGCTCAACGGTTCTTTTCTCCGGGGGAGCAGGATATGCTCCGCCACCTGGCTCGGGATGTCGGCATTCCGACTGCCTTTGCCGCCGTATGGACGGCGAAGGAAGCCCTTTCCAAGCAGGACGGGCGGGGCGGGCCACTGCGCTTTGATGCGTCGATCCCGCCTCCCGGGATCGCCCTGCGCCGGGCGTTTCCGGACAGCACCGGTGCCGTACTGACGGTTTGCTGGCCGGGAGATGGCATCGGCTCGGACTGAAATTCTCTTTCTCTTTTTCACCGGTATAACTAATAAAACATCGGCAGGAAACATACAATTTCTTGCCGATGCTTTTTCTGTGTCTGTGGCTGTGCTCAGCAGGGAATAACCCTGCCTCCCTGTCCGACACCGCCAATCGGTCACAGGCAGCGGTGCTCTCCCGAATGGCAGACACCCAATCACACGCATGGGAAAGGGGTCACTGTATGAAAAGTTTGAAGTATGTATCTCTCTCCTTGTCCCTCGTATTCCTGTTCATGGCTGCCATATCGGACAATGCCACTTTCCAATTGATCCTGTCCGTGTGTATGTTCCTGTTCTTTCAGGTATGGTTGAGGCTGATCAAAAAGGGCCACCGGGAAAACAGCCGAGGCAACCACTCCGGCTGATGTACTGTTATTCCTGCCACAGCGTCTTCCCGTCCGTGGTCAGGCGGACAGAGTTGCCTGTGTCGGTGCGCAGGCAGGTTATGTCCATCTCCTCCAACCGGCACAGGACGCTGGCGGCGGGGTGTCCATACGGGTTCCCTTCCCTGGCGGAGACGATGCCGAACGCAGGCGTGACCGCACGGAGAAATGCCTCCGTAGAGGAGGAGGCCGACCCGTGATGCCCCAGCTTGAGTATGTCGCAGTCCAGCAGTCCGGAATCCTGCCAGGTGTCCAGAAGCCATGCTTCCGCCTCGGCCTCCGCATCCCCCATGTACAGGGCGGACACCTGGCCAAAGTCCACCCGGATGATCATACTGCTGTCATTGCCGTCCTCGCCACCATCAGCCACAGCGGTTCCGGTTTCTGCCATAGCTTCCTCCCCGGGGCCAAGCACCGTGATCCTGACATCCCCCAGGGTCAGCGTCAGCCCCGGAGTCGCTGTCAGCACCCGGCATCCGGCTTTTTCGATTCCTTCATACAGACGCTGAGCCACCACACTGTCCGCCTGTGCGCCCGTCATGATGACGGTGTCCACGGGAAAGCGGGACAGGATCATATCCGCCCCGCCGATATGATCCTCATGGGGATGGGTCAGGAGAAGGTAGTCGATCTCCGTGATGCCGCACAGTTCCAGGTAGCTCCCGAGGGAAAGCTCTGCCTCATTCGTCCCTGCGTCGATGAGGATGTTTCCCGCCGATGTGGTGATCAGGGAGGCATCCCCCTGCCCCACATCAATGAAATGGAAGGTGACCTGCCCCGACGACGGGGCCTTTTCTGTTGTACACCCCGGCAGGGTGAACCATACAAGGCACAGGAGGAGCAGGAGCACCGCCCGGCGTTTATCCCTGCACATATGTCTCATACATAGACTGGTAGGCCTCAAAGATCTGTCTCTGTCTGGTGTGAAGGGCCTCGGTCTGTTGCCACTGCTTCACCGTCTGTAGGTAGCTGTTCCGGGTTCCCGGATCAAGCAGTGTTTCAATGTCCGGGTGCCAACTTGTGTCCCTGTACACGGAAGCCCGCAGGCAGGCAAACTGCCAGTCGAATTCCGCCCGCATGGTCAGCACGCACCGCCGCTCGGCGGCTCTGCCCTCAACGGTGCGGTTCAGCGCACCGATCTCCCCTGATACCACACGGAGCGCCTTCAGCATCTCGCCGTACCCGGCCAGTTGTGTCTTCCCCTCCGCCGCCTGACGGAAGGCTTCCCATGTGTCATCCGGCAGGGTGCCATCCATCATCCGGGCAAAGGTATCGTACAGGATCCCGTGCCCGGCATCCGTATCGTAGGTGAAAAGTGCCTCCCGCTCGGAGGTGTAGGCGGTTTGCAGACTGCGGAACCGCTCCGTCTCCTGTGCCCAGCCGTCCTTCATGGGTTCCAGCAAGGGGGGAAGTGTCTCGGTCAGATCCCGCAACCATTCGGACACCCCACTCCGGCTCCCCCGTCCGATGATCCAGTCATCACAGGAGCCGTTCAGCACCGTCAGGCTACCGGACAGAAGCTCCTTCACATGTTCCAGTCGTGCCCGGCGTTCCGTCAGCATGGATTCCAGTCGGTTGTTCATATCCAGGCAGGCCTGGTACATCCGCTGGCCTATGTCCTCTTCTGCCTTCCCGATTCCCGTCACGGCACCCTGTACACCGCAAAGAAGTGGCCTCAGTGTCACCCAGTGCCCGCTGAGTGTACGGCGAATCACTTTCCGGTTTTTGAGGATCTGCGCCCGGTCGCCGTCGTTCTCCCGGTCAAAGCGGCGGTACACGCCATAGACCACATCCGGGGTCAGCTCCCCGGTGCTCTCACCCTCGGCAGTGGACATGGTCGGTGTCTGTATTGTTTCCGAATGGCTGAGTGCCACCGCCAGCCTGTCCCTGATACAGATCCCCAGCATATCCAGGGTCTTGTCCAGCAGTTGGGGGCGGGTGCGGAACAGCTCTGCGGCAAAGGCACGCTCCGTGTGGGCGAGGGTATCCTGCCTGACCTCCCGGTCAGGGTCATAATCCTCCGGTATCAGGGACAGCATTTCCTGCACGGTGGATAACCGCTCCCGGCACAACGCCCGGAACACATCATAGGAGGTATCCCCGGAGGACAGCAGAGTCATCGCTCCGGACATACTGTCCCGTCCGGTAGCCCGTCCGGCAAAGACCTGTGCGGCAACCCGTCCGAATTCCTCCTCCCGGTCGGCACCGATGAAGGCGTGGAGTATCTGCTCTTCCAGTTGCATCCGCCCCCGCCACAGCCGCCCCGGCGCTTCCATGGCGGTACGCCGATTGGTTCTGGCAGACTGGCACAGCCCATCCGACAGAAGCAGGAGGGCGAAGGGTTCCGGATGGTGAATATCTACCGTCCGGCAGATGACCTCCGGACATCTGCCCGGGGACAGGGGGCGGTTCCGGTTGATCCACAGGGGGGAAAGCCCGTTTCCGTCCAGCAGGTACACGCAAAAATCTCCGGCGGCGTATACTTCCACGGAAAAATCGCCGCTCTCCTTCCCGGTGGGGCATACCCGGCAGGCACCAAAGGAGACCTGATAGTACTCCTCCCCGTACACGGCTTCAGCCGGAAGCTCCGGCTCTTTCTGTTCCGTGCGGCTTTCTCTCTCCTGTTCACCGCTCTCGTCCTGTGTTCCTTTCTTCTGTATCAGCTGTCGGAAGGAATCCAGGCAGGCCGGGAGCTTCCGGTTCATCTCCCCGGAAGCCTCTGTAAAGTCCGGATCACTGCTCAGGATATGGAACGCCGCCACCTCTACCAGCACGGCACAGAGCCGTGCCAGCAAGTGCTCCTGGGGGGTGTCGCAATCTCCCCCCAAGGTCATCCGTATCAGGTCGGCAGTGACCGCATCCTGGGGCAACATGGGGTACAGTCTGGACAGAAGGTTATCCGCCCCTCCGCCGGGACAGCTGTACTGCGGCGACCGTCCACCGCTTTCCGCTTCGTGCCCGTCGGCCCCGATCAGCATGTATCGGGTGGCCACAGGGCAGGCATCCGGCACCAGGCCAAAAGACTCCGGGCTGGCGGACAGGAAGGGTGTTTTCAGGAATGCGACTGTCGCTGGTCTGCAAGACTCTGCCGCTCCCGCCATGTCGCAGGTGGGGTGTTCTGCCTCGGTCGTGCGCTCTTCAAGGGCATCCGTTCTTGCGGTGCCTTCCTGTGTATTCGTCATTCATGTGTCTCCTTTCCTGCACCCCCGTCCCGCAGGCCCTCCACGCTGTCCACCGGCAGGGAAAAGGCAATGCCCTGGGCCGGGGTCTTGCTCCCGGCCTGCTGATAGATGGCGTGCAGAATGTCGTCCCCCAGGGCGGAGGGGATGAGGATCATGACAATTTCCTTGTCCGGCTGTATGGTGATGCCAAACAGCTTCTCCGCCTCGCCGTTGGCGGTGCCCCGGGCATGGATCACGGTTCCGCCCATGGCTCCGAAGGAACGGGCCGCATCCATCACCGTGTCCGCAAAACCGGCATTGACAATGGCAAAAACAACCTCGTGTTCATATGCTGACATGACTGTCTCCTTTCTTCTCTGCCCCGTGGCATCTTCATCCCCGGGCATTGGCAAGGAACCGATACACGGCCACGCCAATGGTGCCGCTCAGGGGGATGGTATAGGCGATCCCTTTCCCGTTCCTGATGGTACGGAACTTCCTGCCCAGGGCTTCCATGGCCGCTGTGGCCTTGTCCTCCCGGATGACGCTGAATATGACGCACCGGGAGGTATCGTTCAGACCCAACAGGCGGACGGTGTCGTTGTCGGCGGTGCCCTCGGCGGTCAGGATGGTTTGAAAATTCACCTCAAAGGATTGCAGGAAATCGCTGTAGAATTCCGCCTTGCTCCGGTTGACCACCGTCACAAGCAGCTTGAGCCTGTGGGGGGCATCCTGCACGCCGGGGGTGGGGGCTGGTGTGTGGTTGTTCTTCATGGGTGCACCTCCTTACATGAAGCGGATGATCTGCTCGTCATCGGCCTGGAGCATCCGGCGCATGGCCGCTGTCTGACGCACCCGTTTGGAGACTGTAGCCTGGAAGCCAAGCAGTTGGATGGTGATCAGCGGGGTCATGGCCACCATGGCCACCACGCCGAAGGCATCCGTCAGCACCTTGCTCTCCCCCTGCAAGACCACGCAGGCTCCAACGGCAAAGGGGAGAATGAAGCTGGAGGTCAGCGGCCCGCTGGCCACGCCGCCGGAATCAAAGGCGATGGCTGTGTACAGACCCGGCACAAAGAAGGACAGCCCCAGCGAGAGCAGGTAGCCGGGTATCACATAGTACAGGATGCTGAAGTCCAGGATGATGCGGAGCATGGAGAGTCCGATGGAAATGCCGACACCGACGCACAGGGCGACCATCATGGACTTCTTGCTCACCCGCCCGTCCGTCACATCCTCCACCTGCTTATTCAGCACATGGACAGCCGGCTCGGCCAGCACCACCACCATACCCAGGACAAAACCCAGGACGGCCAGGAGCGCCGGATGGGTCTTGGCCAGGTAGGAGCCCAGCTTATAGCCCACGGGCATGAAGCCCACATTGACAGCGGTCAGGAACAGGACAAGACCCACGAAGGTGTACAGGATACCTACGCCGATCTGTCCCACCTTCCGCAGGGGCAGTCTGAGGCAGACCGCCTGAAGCACCAGGAAGAACACCACGATCAGGACCAGGGCCAGTAACACCTCGCCGGCGGTGTGGCCCAGGCTGCTCAGGAAAGCGGCGAAAAAGTTGTCCGCCATCCCGTAGTCCGGTACGGTGTAATCAATGCCGCCGGTGATGGAGATACCCAACAGAAGCACCGCCAGAACCGGGCCGATGGAGCAAAGAGCCACCAGGCCAAAGCTGTTCTCCCCCACATCCCGGCCGCCCAGGGTGGTCGCAATACCCACGCCAAGAGCCATGATGAAGGGCACGGTGATAGGGCCGGTGGTCACGCCGCCGGAATCAAAAGCCATGGCAAGGAAATTCGAATTTCCGCTGACCACCAGCAGAGAGCCCAGGGCAAAAAGCACCATGTAAAAGAACAGAAGCAGGGAGGAGAGGGGCTTGTGGAAAATCATCTTCAAAACGCCGACCACCAGGAAAAGACCGACGCCCACGCCTACGGTCACGATGAGTGTGGTACCATTGATCACATCCTTGACCTGGGAGGCCAGTACAGACAGATCCGGCTCGGCCACGGTGATGAGGACGCCCATGGCAAAGCACACGGACAGAAGGGCAGTCATCTTCCGGGACTTGGTCAGTCCGGCACCGATATGTTCCCCCATAGGGGTCATGGCCAGGTCAGCGCCCAGGTTGAACAGGCTCATGCCGATGACCAGCATGACAGCCGAGAGCAGGAAGCTGAAAAGCTCCCTGTTCTCCAGGTTGACCAGCGGGGTAAAGTGGAGAATACATACGATGACGACCACAGGTGCCACCGAGAGAAGCGACTCGGTGAGCTTCTTCAGGATCACCTTGTGAGGGGCAAGATTGAGGTGGGGCAAAGGGAATCTCCTTTCGTTCATATCATCTGTCAGCGGTCATCGGTCAGCGGTCAGCAGTCATCGGTCAGCGGTCAGCGGTCATCGGGCACGGGGGCAGATTCCATCAGGACAAGCCAAGGGAAAAGGCCGGGGCGGGCAGGTTGTTACCCCCACGCAGGTCAGCGTTCTCCGGGGTGACAATGGAAAAGAAGGCGTAGCTGACATAACTCAGGTCGGAAGCGTCCTCCGGTACATCCACAAGGACAGCACAGCGGGAGACGACGGTCGCCCGGGCAGACACCCGGTTGTCATAGGCACCCACCGAGAAGCCGTGTACCTCCATGCCCACGCTCTCCGCCGGGGCGTGGCCGCTGACGATAAGACCCGCTCCCACATCGGTAAACTCCACGGTGATCTGCTTCCTGTCCGTAGACAGCCAGGCAGACACCGGTCGGGGAGAGGAAACATCGCTCTCCCGGCCTATCCCATACTGTCGAGCCAGGGTCAGGCTGGCCAGCCGCTCGCCCAGCTCCAGCTTGCGGGGAGAGTGTGCCCAGTCCGGATAGTCCTCCGGTGCGCCCAGATCCATGTCCACCGTCAGGGTGGAGTCCGGAATGACCCGCAGGGCATCAAACTGCTTGATGCGGACGATCTCCAGCCAGGGGAAAAATTTGGTTCCCTCCTCCCGGTAGGAGGACAACTGAACATTGTAGAAGGGGAAGTCAAAGCCGAAGCGCTTCCGCTCATCGGCCACGAGCAGGGCCAACTCATAGGTATACTTCTCCGCCGCCTCCCGCCAGCATCCCTCGCTCTCTCCCTGGAAGAAGAGCTGAGCTGTGAAGCCAAGTCCCAGGAGCGGGTGGATCAGGGCATTGTAGTAGCCAGCCTCCCGGACATTGGCTCCGGCGAAATACCCTTCCTCATGGGCGATCTCCTCGGGAACCAGCTCCCGCAGGCAGGCTCCGCCGGCGCACATCATGACAAGACCCAGGGGAATGTCTATCTGCTTGGTCATCTCCCTTGCGAAGTAGTACCCCATGGCAGAGAAGGCCAGGGATGCCTCCCGGCCGGGACGCTTCCAGCACCAGTCCGGGTTGATGATGTCTGGCTGGGGGTACTGGCAGAAGCGTTGATTCTCATACACATAGGCCTGTGTCTGGGTGAACAAGCGGAAATTATCCTGCTCGGAAAATTCCAGGCTGGGTGTCAGGGTCATGCAGGGAGCCAGCGTCAGCTCGGCGTTGGACTGACCGCCGATCAGCCACACATCCCCCAGCAGGATGTCGTCAAAGGTGACGGTGTGGCCCTCGCTGTCCCACAGGCGCATGGTCTGCCCCTCCCGGCAGTATGGGTGAGGGGAAAAGGTCAGCGTCCACTTCCCTGCCACCGCTTCCTGACCTGTAACCTCCGGCACGACAGTGCTGACCGTCTCGCCAAGGAAGGTGCCGGTCACTGTCGCGCCGGGCTTGTCGGAAAAGCCCCATACCCGGATGGGCTTGTTCTGCTGGAGGACCATATGGGAAGAAAAGATACCGGACACCTTGAACGCAGGGCAGACCCAGGTGTTCCCCTCTCCGGTTGAAACAGTTCTGCCGTCCGACGGCAATGCAACAGAGGATTCCATATGTAAACTACCTTTCATTACATCTTTTTGGTTTTCGTAGATGAACAACAACTATTTTATTTCCTATATCGTACATTCTACCATATTCTCCGGTCTGTGTCAAGATGCGGGCGCAAAAGGTTCTTTTCTTATTTCCGTGAAAAATTAAGGAAACGCTGATTTAATGAGGTGGTACAGATTCGGTACAGTTTTTTGCCTGCAATTGCGAAAAACTCAAGATGTAGGAGCCGTAAAAAAGTCAAAAAATGAGCGGATGCGTGGGGTCGAGGGGTCGCAG
>CAMEON010000053.1 GCA_945929845.1 uncultured Clostridia bacterium
CAATTGCACTGCGTACAGTGCAATTGCTGTTCTTATCAAGAAGCCCCCAGGCGTCTCCCCCGTCCCCTGCCTGAACTGTAACCCCCCCAGCGTACCGTAATAAAGAATTTTCCTAAACCATCTTGTCAAATCCGGCCTGATGTGGTATAATAGATTTGATTGTCTGATACAGTCGGGAAAGAGGGGAATGACCATGTCTAAAGCACGATGGAGCCTGGCAACGCAAATCGTAGAATCCTTTCAGTTGAGCGGAGCCGCGGCCGCCGCCGTGTATGTGTGCGCCATCCTTCTCTGTATGGTGATCCCATACCTGCTGGGCAGCCTCAATTTCGGCCTGATCATTTCCCGGAACAAGTACCATGACGACATCCGCAGGCACGGCAGCGGCAACGCCGGAACCACCAACATGCTGCGCACCTATGGGAAGGGAGCCGCAGTTGCCACCCTCATAGGAGATATGCTCAAGGCCACTGTGGCTGTGGGTCTGGGCTACCTGCTCATCAATTTCCAGGTGGATGTGTATACCGAGGCCGGGAAGTGGGCAGGTGCCATCGGCGAGAAGCCCGGAGCCGCTGTGGCCGGACTCTTCGTCATGCTGGGGCATATGTTCCCCTGCTTCTACAAGTTCAAGGGCGGCAAGGGCGTGGCTACCATGGCCATGGTCATCCTGATGCTCAATCCCATCGCCTTCCTGATCCTTCTCGGCATTTTCATTGTCATTGCGGCCTGTACACGGTATGTCTCCCTGGCCTCCGTCATGGGTGCCATCCTGTGCCCCATCATCCTGACGGCCTTTGAGCAAGCCAAAGCTTCCTACATGACCGGCTTGACCTCCGTGCTGATGGCCGTCCTGGTGGTCTACATGCACCGGGAAAACATCAAACGGCTGAAGGATGGCAAGGAGTCCAAGCTGTCCTTCCGCAAGAAGAACGGACAGGCGGGGGAAGCGGAAGCCCCGCTGTCCAGGAGCCAAAGGAAGAAACAACAGCAACAGCAGAAAAAGGCAGACCAGGAGAAGCAGGAGGAGTACGCCTATGTCCACTGCCCCGGCTGTGGGTCGCTGATCCCCCAGTCCCGGCGGGTGTGCGCCTACTGCAATACCGTCAACCCCCAGTATGTTCCGGATCCTGCCCAGGAAAAGGGCGATGGAAAAAGGAACAGTAAGCGTGTGAAGGACAAAGACGGGAACAGCGAAAGTGAAAAAAGCGGCACATAGCCGCAGGATATGCCGGACAGACCTCCGGCGGGGAGTGTGAACCATGTCGTCATCCATCCGGGAACAGGTGCCCGAGACCCTTTGCGGGCTGATATACCGTGCCGCCGGGGAGCGGATGCTGGAGAAGGCGGTCTTCTCCCGGTGCCATGACCGGTCGGTGGTGCGCCGGACGCTGACCCTGCGCCGGGTGCGAGGGGAGGTAGTGCTCCAGTTGGAGACCCTCCGCACCGCCCAGGTAGCCGAGGTGAAGGGCAAGGACAAGCCGGTGCAGGCTTCCCAGGAGAACCTGCCCCTGACCGGGGATGTCAGGGAACGGCTGATGACCCTGATCGGCGAGTCCGACCAGGTGAACCTGTTCACCACGGCGGGCAGTTGCGAGTGCAGGCGTTCCCGGGGCGGGCAGGAGATCCTGCTTGGTGCCGCTCCCCTGTTGGATGCCCTGAACGGACAGGCCTCCGGGGAGCCAAAGCGGCTGGCCGTGGGGGGGCAACGACAGGAAAAAGAATCACATCCTCTCCGGAGCGGAGCCGTTTCTGATCCGGCTGGGGATCAGTGACGGGCAGGGGCGGGTACACGACAAGAAACAGCCCAAATTCCGGCAGATCAACCGCTTCCTGGAGCTGATCCGGGATGCCGAATCCTGCCTGCCGGAGAATGGCCCCCTGGGTATCTGCGACCTGTGCTGTGGCAAGAGCTACCTGTCCTTCGCCGTGTACCACTACTTCACCGCCATCCGCCACCGGCAGGTGCGCATGGTCGGGGTAGATATGAAGGCAGAGGTCATGGACGACTGCAACGCCATTGCCCGGGAATTGGGTATGGACGGGCTGTCCTTTGTCTGTGCCGATGTGTCCCTGTACGAATTTGGCAGTCCGGAGGACTGTCCGGACATGGTCATCTCCCTCCACGCCTGCGACACCGCCACCGACCGGGTGCTGGACAGAGCCATTGCCTGGGGGGCCAGGCTGATCCTGTCCACCCCCTGCTGTCATCATGAGATGATGCGCAGGCTGGACTGCCCGGCACTGGATTTCATCGCCGGACATTCCATGCTGAAGCAGAAGCTGTGCGATGCCGCTACGGATGCCCTCCGGCTCAAGCGGCTGGAGGCCGCCGGGTACGAGGTGGCCGCTCTTGAGCTGATCGACCCGGAGGAGACACCCAAGAATGTCATGCTCCGGGGCATCCGCCGGTATGACCCGGCATCGGCCAGGTGCCGGGAGGCCGCCGAGGCGTATGCCGCCGCCGAACGATTCCTGCTGGGAGGAGGTGCGCCATGTTCAAAGGACTGATCGGAAAGCTGACAAAGAGCAAGAATCCGGAGAGCAGTCGATACCGTCATGATATGGCCCGGCAGATATGCGGACACCACATCCGCTACATCACGGAGAAGCGGAACGGGGTGGACGAGGTCATCGGTCGGGACGGCAGTCTGAATATCAAGGACGACTGCCTCATCGTGTCCACACCCTCGGAGACTGTTCTGCGGTGTCCCATTGACAAGATGCAGGCCTGGGAGCTGTTGTCCCACGACGGCGTGGTCATCACCGGCCCGGACACCGAGCACGGAGGGGCCGAGAGAACCATCATCGTGTACTATGTGTACTACCGGTAGTCCGCTGGTCCGGACGGCCAGGCACGGATGGCTGATGGAGATCATACAATAGAAAGGACGGTGTGTGCCATGCCGGTTCGTGACCGTGACCGTGACCGTGACCGTGATAGCGATATATTGCGGGCCAATATCCTCTTCACGGAGGGAAAGTACGGGGAGGCCGCCGCCCTGTTTGCCGCAGGTGCCAGGGAGGGTCATACCAGAGCCATCTTCAACTACGCCTACTGCCTTCAGTACGGCTACGGCGTGGATGCCGACCCCGGGCGAGCCTTCCGGCTGTACACCCACCTGCGCTATGAGGAGGAGGGGGACGCCGCCTACAACGCCGGGGCCATGCTGGTCACTGGCCGGGGCGTGGCCTGCGATCCGGGGGCGGGGTACGCCTTCATGCGAGAGGCCGCTGACCTGGGCTGTATTGAGGCCCAGCTGTATGTGGCCATGGTGCACCTGACCGGGTGCGTGGGTGAACCGGATGTGATCAGCGTCCGGCGAATCCCCTTCCACCGTCCGGACACGCCGGATGCCGCTCTCCTCCTGGAGCCGGTGGAAGCCTACGACGACACCCTGGCCGACCGCCGCTTTGAGGTGGTGGAGGCCGACGAGAACGAGGCCATCCGCTACATTCGCATGGCCGCCAAAAACCGGGGTGACTATGTGGGCACCGGCGTGGGAGATGCGGAATTCCTGCTGGCCAAATGCGCCGACGAGGGCTTCGGCCGCATGATGGATCACGACAAGGCCGTGGAGCTGACCGTTCGGGCCGCTGAGCACGGCAGTTATGCCGCCTTCGCCAAGCTCAAGACCCTGCCTCCCTATACCGTGGAGGCGGCACGGCGGAGGCTGAAAATGAAGACCCGCTCCGGGTATCTCATCGGGGACGGGGAGGACGAGGACTAAACAGCCTGGATCGCAATACAGAGAGAAGGGAGGGTACGCCATGCTGTTGGCCATTGATATTGGAAATACCAGCATATCGCTGGGGGTGTTTGATACCGCCCCGGATGCTGTGCTGGGCGGGGGCGGACGCCCCCCCCTGCGCCTGCGGGCCAAGATGGCCGCCGACCGGCGACGGAGTGCCGATGAGTATGCCATCACCCTGCGCAGTATCCTGAAGGGCGGGGGCATGGATCCCGCCTGCGCGGGGGAGGTCATGATCGGGTCGGTGGTGCCCCTCCTGACCCACACCCTCTGCGCCGCCGCCCAGGGGCTTTGTCCCCCGACCGGGGAGAAGCCCCCGGTGACGGTGACGGTGGTGGGAAGCGGGGTGCGCACCGGGGTCAGCCTCTTGGTGGATGAACCGTCCCAGCTGGGTGCGGACATTGTTTGCAATGCCGCCGCCGCTGTGTGGCTGTACGGTGCTCCGGTGATCATCGTGGACTTCGGCACCGCCACCGTGCTCTCCGCTGTCAACGCCGGGCGGGCCCTGATGGGTGTGACCATCTCCCCCGGGCTGAATACCTCCCTGGAGGGCTTGCAGACGGCGGCGGCCCAGATCCCTTACATCGAGCTGAAGTCCCCGGGGCCGACCCTGGGCCGGAATACCGCCGCCTCTACCCGCTCCGGCATTGTGTACGGGACGGCCTGCATGGTGGACGGGATGATCGACCGCATCCTTACGGAGGCGCACCTGCCCCCCACGGTGCCGGTGGTGGCCACCGGCGGGATGTGCAATCTGGTACTGCCTCACTGCCGGCATACGCTGGTGGAGGAGCGGGATCTGACCCTGCTCGGCCTTGCCCGGATCGCCATGCTGACCGGGGAGAGGGAGGAGAGACGCAACCGGAAGGCCGGGGCGCAGGAGCGCATCCCGTGAAAGCCAACAGGTGATTTGCCCACAGGGCTGGTCATAAAGGAACCGCTGATTGATTCGGCGGCACATCTTCGGCACATCTTTTCCCGCCTGCTTCTTGCCGAAAAACTCGATGTACATCCAGTACATCTTGAGTTTTTCGCAATCGCAGACGAAAAAACCTGTACCGAATCTGTACCACCTCATTAAATCAGCGTTTCCTAAAAATTTTTCATGCGCTGTACCCGTATGGGACGGCAGCACGGGGTGAGAGTCCCCGAAGGAGAATACCGTTATGGTAAAAAGTAAGCAGACCCAGATCCAAAAAATTCGTCAGATGGTACTTTTGGCTGTACTGACGGCAATGGTCATGGTGCTCCAGTTGGCAGGCAACTATGTACGCCTTCCCATCATGGGCACGACAGTCAGCCTGGTTCTCATCCCCATCGCCTTGGGTGCCATGTTGCTTGGCCCGGCGGCCGGTGCATGGCTGGGATTGGTCTTTGGAGCCGTGGTGTACATTCAGTGTGGCGTTATGGGCATGGATGCTTTTACTGCCTTCCTGTTCAATGCACATCCCATCGTGACCCTGCTCATTTGTGTTGTGAAATCCACCCTGGCCGGCTTCCTGGCCGGACTTGTTTACAGGCTGCTGAAAAACAAGAATGAGATTTTGGCCGTATTCCTGGCGGCGGCCGTGACGCCGATCGTCAACACCGGGGTGTTCATCATCGGTTGCTTCGCTATTCTTTCCACCATCGAGTCTTTCATTGCCGTCAATCAGGAATTTTTCGGCGATGTGTCCGGCGTATACTTCCTCTTTATCGTGTGCGCCGGGATCAACTTCATCTTTGAGTTCATACTCAACATGGTGATGGCTCCCGCCATTGAGCGCATCATTCATATTTTCGCTCGCAGGCGGCATTGACCGCCGCCGGGCTTTGCCCGGTCACACTGCATTTCATCCAACGAAAGGATACATCCATCATGGGAAAGCCGGAGATCAAAGTGGAATTCCTCCTGGGCAGGCGACTGCGGGAGGCCAAAGCATCGGTACAGCGCACGGTGCGTGCCGTGACTGATGAGGTGCGTGCCGATGTGGAGGCAGTCAAGCAGAGGGATCCTGCCGCCAGAAGTGAAAGCACAGGGGCGATCCTGCTTTTGTACTCCGGCGTGCACGCTATCCTGGCCTACCGGGTGGCTCACAGGCTGTACCTGTCCCGGCATTACCTGTCCGCCCGGGCGGTCAGCCAACTGGCCCGGCACCTGACCGGCATTGAGATACATCCCGGTGCCACCATCGGCAAGGGACTGTTCATCGACCATGGCATGGGTGTGGTGATCGGCGAGACTACCGAGATCGGCGACAACTGCACCCTGTATCAGGGGGTGACGCTGGGCGGCACGGGCAAGGATGTGGGGAAGCGGCACCCCACCCTTGGCAACAATGTCATGGTTGGCTCCGGGGCCAAGGTGCTGGGGCCGCTGACCATTGAGGATAACTGCAAGATCGCCGCTGGGGCGGTGGTGCTCCATTCCATTCCGGAGAACTGCACCGCAGTGGGCATTCCCGCCCGCATTGTCCGTTGCCGCGGGAAGCGGGTATTGGAGACGGATCTGGATCAGATCCACATCCCCGACCCCGTAGCCCAGGAGATCAACCGACTGAAAAAGGAGATCACCGAGCTGAAAGAGCGTGTGGGCGAGATGGAAGGGCAGAGAAGCAAGGACGAATAAAGATGCGCTGGGGGGGCGGAAATTTGCCATGCGGCAAACTTCTGTTCCCCCAGACCCCTTCCAAGACTTTGTTACAATTCACCTACTCCCCCCACAGTGCACTCCCTTTTCCACCGTAGAGCGGGGCGAGGGGCCCCCGCGAAGGCGTTTCTGCTGTTTTAGGCGACAGTAACGCTGTATCCCCTGTGAAACGGTATCAAAATATTACAGAATAACGCTCCGAACAGTACACAATACCTGTTTTGTAAGTTCTTGAAGGGTGTGGGAAACTTCTTTCAAGAAGTTTCCCACAGTATCCTCGTACTCCTCGTACCCTACCTGAACTGTAACAAGACTTTCAAATATTTTCAGAAACCGCATTGTTTTTTTATTGACAACCCGATTTCAAAATGGTATAATGGGTGGCAACAGGTTAGGAGAGCACGGGTATACGCCGGGCACTTCCTTCCCGCAACAACAATGAATTGAAACGAAGAAAGGGAAAAGTCATGAAAAAGCTGGTCGCCCTTGCGGTTGCCTTCTGCCTGTTGGCAGCGGTGCTGACCGTATTCCCGGCTGTTGCAGAACAGCCATCGCTATCCCTTGACAAAACCGTTTACACTGAGGGAGAGGACATCCTCGTCACGGCTACAGGCTCCGGAAAGGACTGGGTCGGCCTGTACCGGGAAGGGGAAGGTGTGAACCCGGATCAGGGCGGTATAGCGTCCATCCTGTGGTACTATGTGGCACAGGACGGGAATGTCTCCGGCCAGCCTAAGAATATCCGGGATGCAGAGTATAGCAATGCGAGCCGGGCAGACCTGGCGAGCATCCCTGCCGGGGCGTACTGCATGATCCTTCTGGAGAACGACGGGTATACCATTCTGGATAAGGTCTCGTTTACGGTCGTAGAGAAGCAGACAGAACCGTCAGAGGAGTTCCCTCTCGTTACGGATAAGGAAGTGTATGAGGTGGGCGAGCCCATCCTGGTCAAGGCTTTGGGTGAGGGGAGCGACTGGGTCGGTCTCTACCTGGAAGGAGACAAACCGGAATCCCTGGCCAACGGCGGCGTACCTTCCATCTATTGGTACTATGTGGCTCAGGACGGCAATGTTTCCGGCCAGGAGAAGAACATCCTGGCGGCGGAGCATAGCGGCGACTATCGGCCGGAGCTTCTGAGCGTGCCCGCCGGAGAGTATAAGGTGTTGTTGTTTGCGGATGGCGGGTATACCGTGCTGGCAGAAGTGTACATCCAGGTCAAACCATCGGCCAACCAGAAGCCCGTGGCACCGTCCGGTGCCACCTATACCAGCGCATCCGCCGGTGTGGGTCGGGCAGACGGCACGCTGAAGATCATGCTGACCACAGAGTCCGCAAAGCCGGATGCCTTCGTGGTATGGTGGGCGGACAAGAATGGCCCGCTGGAGGGGTACACATCGGTGGCCACCGTTCCCTGTAGCGGCACAGTCACCACCTACGAGATGACACCCAACACCCTGATCCCGGTCGGTGCGGATCGCCTCCTGGTGTATTCTGTGCGGAACGGGAATCTGTCCGATGCCTGCGCCACCGCCATGTTGCCCCAGGGGGCAGGGAACTACGACCTGGGCGAGGTGAAGTATGAGCTTCAGGTCATGAGTGACATCCATATCAATCCATCGGATGACCATATCCATAATCAGCACTTCGCCATGGCACTGGCGGACATTCAGGCACTGTCGCCGGACAGCCTCGGCATCTTCATCAACGGAGACATTGCCGACCACGGCCAGGCGGCAGAGTACGCCGCCCTCAATCGCCTGATCGCAGCCGCCGGGGAGGGTCTGCCCCCCGTCTATTGCGCCATCGGCAACCATGACTTCAACGGCGGCGGGGATGCCGCCACCCAGATCAAGGCTTTCCTGGCGGGAACCAACAACGACTCGGAGACGGTGTACTTCGACCGGTGGATTTCCGGTGTGCACTTCGTCTTCCTGGGCGGGGAGGTAGCCGGTGGAAATGCCACCCTTTCCGCACAGCAGTTGAACTGGCTGAAGCAGACGCTGGAGAAGGACAAGGTGGAGGGACAGCCGGTGTTCCTGTTCCTGCATCAGGGTATCATGGACACGGTAGCCGGTACCTTTGAGTATCAGCAGTGGCACGGGGTGAATCAGGCGGCTCAGCTCAAAAAGATTCTGGCGGATCACCCGGAGGTGATCCTGTTCTCCGGGCACAGCCACTGGGAACTGGAGTCCGCCCACTCCATGAAGCCCGTAGATGACAGCCTGCCCGCCATCTTCAACACCGCCTCCTGTGCCTACCTGTGGAACGATGCCTGCATGGCCACCAATCAGGGCATTGTTGGCTCTCAGGGCTACTACATCTATGTGTATGAGGATCAGATCGCCGTGCTGGGCCGCAGTTTCACGGATGGCCAGTGGATCTCCTCCGCTCTGTTCGTGATGGATGTGCCGGGTCAGGCTGAAGGCATTGAGACAGAGACAGAGACAGAAACAGAGACAGAGGTCACGGATGTGACCACCCAACCGGAAACAGACAGCGAAACGCTCCCGACCGGGAATCAGGACGACACCGGAGCACCTGCCACAGGGGCTGATGAATCTGCGGCAAGCGGTACGGATAGTGCGGAGACGACCCAAAGCGGCGAGACCGGCGGTTGCCAGTCCGCTGTGGGCGGTATCTCAGCCGCCGGAGCCCTGCTCCTCCTGTCCGGCGCTGTGATCCGGAAGCGGAAGAGAGACAGGTAAAAGTACAATTCATATGTGACCGGGCCGGTACACACAGGTGTATCGGCCCGGTTTTATCCTATCGTGAAAGCCCTGCAATTACTGCCCGTTCTCCTTCCCCCATGCCTCCAGTGCGTCCCTGTCCTTGGAGGAAAGGGTGTAGGCGACATTCTCCTGGGCGTAATCGTAGATGATGAGGGTACCGTAGGGGTCGCCGCTGTCATAGTGGACATCCCCCTTGTAGTAGATGTCAATGTAGACGGCCAGCACCGGGTTGTCCCGGACAGTCATATCCACCCCGTCGAAGACGAAGCGGCGGTAGCTGTACATGGTGGTGGACTGGGCGGTGCAGTCGGTGGCTGTGTAGCGGACAAACTTTACGCTGGCGGGGTCGTTGCCATCGTTGTCGTCGGGGTCGGCGGGGGTCAGATCGTAGGCCACATACAGGGTGACATCGTACAGATCCTCCTCCTTGTCCGGCAGGGCTTCCAGATCGTAGTCCTCCTTCAGGTGCCGGATGGTACTGTTGTTGTACCGGAGGACGAACTGTACCTGCTGAGCTTCCTCAATGAACAGCACATCGGACACCGAGAAGTACCCGTAGTTGCTCTCGGCCCGGGTGATGCTGTCCAGATCCTGGCGGTATATCGTCAGCTCCCGACCCTCCTCCTCCGCCTGACTCCAGGCGGTGTACAGAGCCTGGTTGGGCGTCACGATCTTGATCTCCCCCGGCGTGATGGCGGAGAACAACCGCCAGAAAAGGATGGCGAATGTGCCGATGACCAGGGTCAGTACCAGGATCCGACCACACCACCACAGTGCCCCGTGCTCCTCTGAACGGCGTTCGTACTCATCCTGGGTCATTTTCTCTCTGAAACTCATGGATCCTTTCCTCCTTGCCTTTTACTCGTCCCCGTGCTCTGCATGCTCTGCCAAAGGTGTCTCTTGGTTCTCCTGCGGTTTCGGCTCCCTGCCCTGACTCCGCAGGAAGGACAGCCTGTCCAGCGCATTCTGCAGGATGATCTGTGCTGACAGCGTGTCAATGACCCCCTTGCGCTTCTTGCCCCGGGTGTCCGTCTCGTTGAGGTAGCGGGCGGCGGCCATGGTGGTCATCCGCTCGTCCAGCATGACCACCGGCACATCCACCAGCCGTGCCAGCAGTCCCGCAAACTTCTCGGCGTGAGCCGCCCGGGGGCCGTGGGAGCCGTCCATATTCACCGGCAGTCCCACCACGATGCCTGCCGCCTGTCGCTGGGCGGCTACCTCAGCCACCGCCTGCGCTGTCTTCTGCATACCGCCTACCTGGATCTGCCCGATGCCGCTGGCCATGCTCTGCGCCTCGTTGGACAGAGCCAGACCGGTGCGCACATCCCCGAAGTCAACCCCCAGCAGCTTTCCCTTTACCTCTATGAGTGATCGCATTTTGTAAGACCGTTCCTTCTTTCGTTTCTTGCGCCTTGGCAGAGGCCGTCCTGCGGCTTACCGCTTGCCCCGGGGCTCTCTGCCCTGGGAGGTCAACCGGATGAGCAACCTCATGTCGTCCGGCTGATTCTTGGCCTCATGAGCCGCCCGGCACCGGCGTATCTCCCCGCAGGACTGACAGCGGTACACAATGATGTACCCCTTCCGTGGATCCGGCTCGCAGGAGATGGGCTCCATGGCCCCCCCACAGGGGTTAGCCCGGTCGCCGGGATTGATGTCCACATGCTTGGACCACAGGCAGAAGGGGCAGTGGTTCCTGGAGGAGTACCCCAGCGGCTCCACCTGCCGCCCGCAGTGCAGACAGACAAAGCCGTTGTCATTCTTGGAAAAACGCTTCTGTTCCATGATAACGCTCCGATCGTTTATGGAACCGCTGATTGATTCGGCGGCACATCTTCGGCACATCTTTTCCCGCCTGCTTCTTGCCGAAAAACTGGATGTACATCCAGTACATCTTGCGTTTTTCGCAATCGCAGACGAAAAAAACTGTACCGAATCTGCACCACCTCATTCAATCAGCGTTTCCAAAAATAATGCTTTGAAGTTCTTGAAGGGTCTGGGAAACTTCGTTCAAGAAGTTTCCCAGCGTTCCTATCGCTCCTTACTTGTAGTATGCGTCCAGTATACGCCCGGCAGTCATGGAGGCGTAGGAGCCGCCTCCGGCCCGCTCCACGACGGCGGCCACCACGATCTCCGGGTCACGGGAGGGGGCACAGCAGACGAACAGGCCGTTGTCGGTGAGCTTGCCGCCGGTCTGGGCGGTACCGGTCTTCCCGGCCACAGTCACCGGCAGACCGGACAGGTACCGGCGCACCTCGGAGGAGGAGCTGACCGCATTCTCCATGGCGGAGATGATCTCCAGCCGGTAGGTCTCGTCCAGGGAGACGGTGGACAGTACCTGGGGAGTGCTGACCGCCGTGTCGGTGCGGGTGGTGAAGTCACGGACCCGGGACAGCAGGTGCGCCTGGTACCGGGTGCCCCCGTTGACCAGGGTGGACAGGTACACCGCCAGCTGTAGGGGCGTAAAGGCGTTGTCCGACTGCCCGATGGCCGCCGCAATGGTATCAGTCGCCTGCCAGCGCACCCCGTGGGACAGGGTGCGGTAGTCCGGCCCGGCCAGAATGCCACTGGACTCCCCCAGCTCAATGCCGGTGGATTGCCCCAGCCCGTACAGGGTGCAGTACCGGTTCATGGTGTCAATGCCTGCCAGCCGCCCCACCTCATAGAAGAAGCAGTTGCAGGAGACCCGCAGAGCCTCGGACACAGTGATCCAGCCGTGCTGGTGCACAGAACTGGCGGTGCTGTTGTATATCCAACAGGTGGGCTGGTAGCTGTCAAAGTAGGTGTATACCCCGGCGCATTCCAGCAGGGTGTCGGCGGAGATGATGCCCTCGGACAGGGCGGCGGCGGCCACCCCCGGCTTGAAGGTGGAGCCGGGCGCATACAGGCCGTACAATGCCCGGTCAATAAGGGGCAGGGCATCGTCGGAGGCCAGCGTCTGGTAGTCCAGATTGTAGGTGGTCAGGTCGTAGGAGGGGTAGGAGGCCAGGGCCAGGATCTCCCCGGTGTTGGGATCCATGGCTACGGCGGCCCCGGCCTTGCAGTCGGTTCGTCCGTAGGTGGAGCGGATGTAGTTCACATTCTCCCGCAGTCCGTCCTCAGCGGCGATCTGGAGGTTGATGTCAATGGTCAGGTAGATGTCCTGCCCGGCCACCGCCTCGCTTTTCATGTACTCATCCACGATGCGGCCGTCCTTGTCCTCCTTGACCACCCGCACCCCGTCCTGGCCGTGGAGGTAGGACTCAAAGGCGGCCTCACAGCCGGAAATACCCACGGTGGCGTCCATGTGGTAGCCCAGTTCCTTGTAGTATGCCCAATCTTCAGCATAGATAGGGCCGGTCTGCCCCAGGATGTGGGAGGCGTAGCCGGGGTAGGTATACACACGCTTGGCTGTCAGGGAGAATCCAATGCCCGGCACGCCCCATTCCCGCTGACAGGTGATGGTGTCCATGGACACATCCGAAGCCAGGATGTAGTCGTTGGCTCGGGAGAACCCGGTGGCCTCCATCCCCCAGTACACCCGCAGGAGCCTGTCCACCTGGGCATCGGTGAAGTCCCGCTCCCCGGTTTTGGCATTGCAGGAGGTAAGCAGGTAGGCACTTTCAAAGTGGGCTACCAGCTGTTCCGCCGTGACATACTGTAAGGGGTCGGCATCGAAGACCTCCCCGGCCCGGGTGCGGGACATCCCTTCGGATACCCGGATGCGCTGGATGGCGGCGGCTCGCAGGCCGGAGCTTTCAATGACGGACAGCAGGGTGTCGTAGGCGGCGTTGCCGGGGGTGGATGCGGCGGCGGAGTAGGTCAGGGAGGGGTAAAAGCCCTCCAGCGGGTAGCGGTTGGAACACAACCGGTCGCTCTCCCCGCATAGATCCAGGATCTCCAGCGCACGGAGGATGGCTTGCCCCCGGGACAGCTCATCCGTGGGCATCAGACTGAAATCAAAGGTCAGATCGTAGGTGTAGGTGTTGGTCACCAGCGGGACACCATTGCGGTCGTAGATCTGCCCCCGCACCGCCTGTACGATCTCCGTCCGGGTGGTGGTGCCGTCCTGGGGATGGGCACCGATGTTGTCGCTGTTCAGTTCCAGTACCGCCAGACGGATCAGGTAGATGAAGCAGCACAGGGCGAAGCACGCTCCCAGTACCGCCACACGCACCACCCGGCGATTATAACCCTGCACCATCACGGCAGAGGACACCTCCTTTCGGCAATCTGTCAGTGCTTCCTGCTTCCTTACCCCACCGGAAGCAGATTGATGACCATCAGGGTCACGCAGGTCAACACCGCCAGGATCATCCCGGCGTTGACAACCACGGTGAGGAAGCGGCGACCCCGGGGCAGGGTGATCTGCCCCCGACCCAGCTGTACCTTCCGGAAAAGGCAGACGGTCAGTACGATGGCCGCCAGAATGAAAGCGTACACCAGCATAGACTGAAGCAGGTACAGCATCATGGCCACCGGATGGGCGGCGAACTGGTCAAGGATGGCCGCTGTGCTTTCGGATTGCAGAGCCTCCAGATCCAGCTTGGAGATCAGATACTGGGAATATACCCCGCCGATCAGATTGATCAGTGCATGCATACCCACATTCCACCGCATTTTCCCGGTGCGGGTGTACAGGTAGCCCAGGATAAGCCCCAGGGCAAAGGCATAGAAGAACTGGAACAGGTTCCCGTGGAAGAGGGCGAAGAAGACAGCGGAGAGCAGGATGGACACACCGTCTCCGTACCTGCGGGTGCGGTCAATGAGCAGCTTGCGGAACAGAAGCTCCTCTCCCAGCGGGGCAATCACCACAGTGCAAAGGAAGGTGGCCCACAGGGGAGAGTCGCTGATGACACCTTGAAGCGCATTCTGGTAATCGTAACCCACAAGCCGGGACATGATGGCCATCAGCCCATTGCCGATCAGACTGCCGATGTACATATACCCAAAGGCGATGACAGCCAGCACGCACCACCAGCCAAAGTGGAAGCGGGTCATGGGCACATCATGCCCCCGGACGGAGCAGATGGTGTTCCGGGGCGCCTTCGGCAGGGCACGCAGGGTCAGCCACATGAGCGGCAGGCCGATGCCGTACAGCGGGACAATGGACAGCACCCAGGAGAACCACCACTGCCGGGTGACATCCGGAGCCAGCAGGTAGAGCAGTTGGGTAGCAAAGATGGCTACCACATTGGCGGCCACGGCCAGCACCAGCAGGCCAAGGCCAATGCGGGAGAAGAAGCGGCGGTGGGCACCGGGATCCTCCGTCTCTGACCACCCTACCGGCGTGTCAGGGGGCATTTCCTCGGCGGGGGACTGGAAGATGTAGTAGTCCTGGGACTCCTGTCCGGTGCTGTCATCGGTGTTTGACATAGGATCGTTGCCGTTGGTGTTCATGGTTGGGGTACTCCTTTCTGATACAGATGCTTCGGGCGAGCCTCACAGGATGGAGCGGATCCGATCCTGCAATTCATCGCCCCATATGGTAGGCTTGCGGATGATCATGCCCAGCCCCCGGATGACGCAGTCCAGCGGGTCGGCGGCCAGCGTGACCCGCAGACCGGTGCGCCGTGCGATGGCCTTGGCCAGGCCGGGCAGCAGGGCGGAGCCGCCGCAGAGCATGATGCCGAAGGTCTGTACATCCCCGGAGATCTCCGGCGGGACATTTTCCAGCGCCGACAGGGCGATGCGGGCCACGGCATCCAACGAGGGGGCCAGGGCTTCGTAGATCTCCTGGGAGGACACCACCTTCCGGGCGGCAAGGCCGGTGACGGAATCCCGACCGCAGACCTCCATCTCCCCCTCCTTGAGGGACGGGGTGGCGGTGGGGTCAGCCACGCCCACCCGCACCTTCAGGGCTTCGGCGGTGGCATCACCCACCAGAAGATTCCGGCGGTGCTTTAAGTAGTTTATGATGGCCATGTCAAACCGTTCCCCGGCCAACTTGGCGGAGCGGGCACTGATGATGCCACCGGCACTGATGACAGCGGCCTCGGTGATGCCGCCGCCCACGGACAGGATCATGCAGCCCCGGGGGGAGGTGACACGGAGATTGGCACCGGTCGCCGCCGCGAAGATGGCAGGCACTTGAGCCACCGCCCGGGCACCGGCGGACATGATGGCGTTCTCCACCGCCAACTGCTCCACCTCGGTGATCCGGTAGGGCGTGGCCAGCAGGACAGCCGGGCGGCGCAGGGTGGTGCGTAGCTTCTTGTTGGCGAAGAAGGCATCCAACATCCGGGCAGTGACCTCCAGATCCGTGACAACACCGTCACGAACCGGCCGGAAGGTCAGGATATTCTCCGGTGTCTTGCCCAGCATCCGGCGGGCTTCAGCACCCAAGGCCACCAGTTGGTGGGTCTGACTGTCCATGGCTGCCGCTGTGGGACTCCGCAGGACGATGCCGTTTTCCAGTGTCCATATCCGTGTGTACGCCGTCCCCAGATCAAGACCCACATAGCGTGCCATGAGCAGGTAACCTCCTTTCCGGACAGAATAGTAGGGAAACGCTGATTGAATGAGGTGGTGCAGATTCGGTACAGATTTTTTTGTCTGCGATTGCGAAAAACGCAAGATGTACTGG
>CAMEON010000054.1 GCA_945929845.1 uncultured Clostridia bacterium
TTATCCGCAGCCAACCTGCCGAACTGACGGAATTCGACGATACCCTAGTCCGGCGCTGGTTCAAACAGATCACGATTTATGAGGACCATTATACGGTCGAGTTGAAATCCGGACTCAAAGTGGATATAGATGCGGAATAATTGTATGAGAACAGCAGAGCCCTCCTGACCACCATGATTGATGGCCGGGAGGGCTTGCTACTTAGCTATAAAGAGAAAATACCGTGATTAATGAGCAGATTCTGATAATCCGCTGTCCATTGAGATTTAAGAAATCCAGCTTTTTCAGAATAACGATTTATTTGTCCTTTTGCACGTGATGGGTTCCCACTTAAGGTCCTACACGTCCAGTTGCTAGGTGTTCTATCAAAAAACTCTTTTTCAGCAGCTGTGGTACATAAAAGATTTATATCGGATATAATTATTATTCTTCTCACCAATTGTGAGAAACCAATAACGCCTCTCAACCTTAACTGCACAGGTTGGCCCAATACTGGAGGTGCAATTTCGGGAACCTCTGAAACATCAAGATCAGTCGTTGTGGCAACTGGAATATAATCGTTATATGCATCTATTAGCTTTTGAGATGCTACAAAATTATGATGCATATAGCAGTTTCGAGCTTCTTTAAAATATCTATAGCATAGCATATAGTTTTCCAACTTTGAAAAATCAAGATGAGACTTTGCCTTATATACTCCCCAAAAGGCTCCATCCAATGCTACAGATTTTTTCCCGTTTGTAACATAATAACTTAAAAATTTATTTGTTAGACCTGGGAATTCAAGGTTTTTTATGAACCTATCGGTATAATGAAAACCACTAAAAATATCTTCAAATAACCGCTGTGCCCATCCTTCGTGAATTGCGAATAAGTTGTTTAACAACAGCCATGCCAGACTTTCTTCCTGAGAAATCCAAGCAGTATCTATGAAAGCACGGTTATAATTTACACCATGAACAATGTTGTTTGGGTCGATCATTCTCTGAAAATCAGCTGTCGTCAAGTCAGGATTATCCGCAAGCGCCTCCGCAATTACACTTCTTGTATATCTCAAACTTACATTTAATGGATGAACAAAATCAAATGCCGAAGTGATATTATCTAATGCGTCCTTTGAGGCTCTAAAAAATACATCAGCCAATTTATTCCTCCTATGTACCTTCATCACATTTATGAGATGGATGCGTGAACGAACTAACATCTAATCCACAACTTGTTCGCTAAAAACAGTCGGGTGTGCAGAACTGCTGTTGAGCCTTGACATCCAATCCACTAACTCAATTTTTTTGCCGGTTTTCCGCTTCGGCAGATATGTTCTCTCGCACACTTCCGAACAGGTGAGTTAGTGATTTGAATGTCAGCCAATCTTGCCGAAAATGCAGGAAATAAGCGGTTTTTCACACTTTATTTCTCCGTCATTGACATCAATACTACCGTCTCCACATGCCCCGTCCTTGGAAACAAATCCACCGGCTGTGCCTGTCCAATGGCATAGCCGCAGGAGCGGAAGATGGCGCAGTCCCGGGCCAGTGTCTCCGGGTCGCAGGAGATGTACACCACCGAGCCGATGTTGCGACGAGCCAGCTCATGGATGAGGGCGGGAGTAGTTCCCTTCCGCGGCGGGTCAATGACCACCACATCCGGGTGCGGCAGGCGGTGGTTGTCATCGCCGTTTCCCTTCCCTTCACGAAAGTCGCCGTCCATCGGGGAAAGCAAAGAGGCCGGGTCTCCGGCATCGGCGCAGAAGAAATTGGCTACGCCCGGCGGGATCAAGCCAAGGGCGGCGTTGATGTCGGCATTCTGCTTGGCGCAGGCCACCGCTTCAGGAACGATCTCCACTCCGGTCACAGTGGCTGCCCCGGGGATCTCTTGCTCACCGTCCCATATCCGGCCGACCATGGACAGCCCGATGGTGCCGGTGCCGCAGTACAGATCCCACAGGTTCTCTTTCCCCGTCAGCCCGGCCATGCGAGCGGCGGTGCGGTAGAGCAATTCAGCCGCATCGTGGTTGACCTGATAGAAGGAGCCTGCCGAGATGCGAAAGTGCCGCCCGCACAGGGTGTCCTCAATATACTCTGACCCGAACAGTGGCAGGAAGCTATCTCCCAGCACCACATTGGTGTTCTCCGGGTTGATGTTCAGTTGGATGCTGACCACTGAGGGAAAAGCCGACCGCAGCGTATCCACCAGCGCCCGGGCGGTGCTGTCCCCGCCGGGGAGGGTGGGTGTGCGGATGACCAGGCAGACCATGATCTGTCCTTGCCTTTCGCTGGCTCCAGCGGAGGATCGTAGGTAAATGTGCCGTAGGACGCCTTGCCCTGTCCGCTCGTTGTAGGCGGGGATGTGATGGCCATCGCAGAATGCGCAGACAGCCTGCACCAGTTTGGCGAAGACCGGCGGTTGGAGGGAGCAGGCGGCACTGGGGATCAGGGTGTGAGATTTTGCGGCATAGAAACCTGCCTCCATGCCCCGCTTCCCGTTCTGTACAGGGTACATACCCTTATTGCGATAGCCGAAGGTGGCACTGCCTGTCAGCACCGGCAGGACGGTCACATCCGGGAGACCCGCCTGACGGAATGCCGCCTCCACCCGGCGGTGCTTGGAGTCCAGCTCGGCCTCATAATCCAGATGCCGGAATACACAGCCGCCGCAGGCCTCAGGGGCCTGGCAGAAGGCTTCCTCTGCCCGCAGAGGGGAGGGTGTGACCACCCGCAAAAGGCGACCGATGGCGTAGGAGGAGGTACGCTTGATCAGCGCAGTCTGGATCACATCCCCGGTGACGGCTCCCCGTACAAAGACAACAAGGCCAGTCCCCGGGACGCCATCCGCCCCGGGCAACCGGCCCACGCCACAGCCAAGATTATTCAGGTCGGTGACGGTAACCGTGTACACATCCCCGCTATCCGGCCGCTCCGACGAAACAGCTTGGCTGGGGGAAGAAGGCCTTGCTCCCCCGGCAGGGGCTGGCCGTCCACTCCTGTTTTTCCTGCGGTCAGACATAGAACTCCTTCCCGTCCTCCAGGCGTAGGCACCCCAGCCGTCCGCCCCGTCCCAGTCCGCAGTCAATGAATATACTGCCGTTCCCATAGAAGATCCGCCCCGGCCCGCCATTCTCCTCGGTGGTGGGCGTATGGCCTACGATGATAGTCTTATCATCAAAGTATTTGACGGTGGGATCCAGAGATTCCGAGAAGAAATCCTCTGGCTCCAGCTCGTCCAGATCCAGATTGGCGGTGAAATCATAGATCCCCTGGTGGAGCAGAAGGTAGTCCCGCCCGTTTACCGTGACTTCCTCATACAGAGGCATATCCGACAGGTAGTCCAGCACACCCTCCCGTCCGTCATCATCCATCTGACGGTAGGCATCCATGGTTGGCTGGCCACCGTCCTTTACCCAGGCGGTCATATCCGAGACAAAGTCCGGATCCCGCTGGCCTGTCTTCCGCATTTTCTCATAACCCATGAACATTTTGACTGCCGTGAAGTCATGCTCCCCCGCCACGGGGTACACATTGACACGGACGCTCATGTCTTCCACCAGTTCCATGGGGGCAGGGCCGTAGTCCACAATATCACCCAACACATACAGCACATCCCGATCATCACGGAAGTTTATGGTGCTAAGCAGCGTCTTGTATTCGTCAAAATGGCCGTGCAGGTTGGAAACCACATAGGTCATACTCATTTCCTTTCTGCCCGTGAGGGCTGCCCGCAGGATACCCCACGGGGCGTACAGGTGCATCAAGTTTCTAATATTGTACCACAAGACCGGGGGGATGTCAAGTTATATTCAGAAAGTTGACCCGGTGTCCCTTTCGAACTCATTCTTATATGTTTCCCTATGTCGTTACAGTTCAGGTAGGGGCGGGGAGTACGGAGATACTGTGGGAAACTTCTTGAAAGAAGTTTCCCACACCCTTCAAGAACTTTCAAAACATGTATTGTGTACTGTTCGGAGCATTATTCTGTCATATTTTTGTTATCGCTTTTCCGGGGATCCAGCGTTACTGTCGCCCAAAATAGCAAAAACGCCTTCGCGGGGACCCCTTTCCCCGCTCTACGGTGGAAAAGGGAGCGCACCGCAGGGGTAGGTGAACTGTAACCCTATGTCTAAGATTTTTTCAAAATGCTTCGGGAACTATTGACAAAGCATGGACAATGCGGTATAATGAAAAAGGCCAAATTGTATAAAGCCGCACGGTCATCCGGCGGAAGAAAGAAAGGATTATGGTATGAAAACAGTAAAGGACAAGTATCTGGTTGTTGGTGCCGATTTTGCCGGCTACCCCCTAAAGGAAGTTGTTGTTGCCCACCTGAAGGAAAAGGGCTGGAAGATCACGGATGTAGGCGTGACTGACCCCAATGTGGAGGACACCGAGAATATGTTCCACCGGGTGGGTCTGCGTATCGGTGCCAAGATCGCTGAGGGAGAGTTTGAGCGGGCTCTGGCCTTCTGCGGAACCGGTATGGGCATCCACATCGCCGCCAGCAAGTGCCCCCATGTCCATGCGGGCGTGGTGGAGAGCGTGCCTGCCGCCCTTCGTGCCATCACCGGCAACGGTGTCAATGTGCTGGCTATGGGTGCTTTCTATGTGGCTCCGGCCATGGCCTGTGACATCGCTGATGCCTACCTGGGTGCCGAATTGGGCAGCGGCTACGAATGGTGGCACAACTTCTACGAGTTCCACAAGCTGGCCATTGACGAGCTGGAAGCCTTCGATTATGAAACATACAAGAAAAACGGCTTCAAGGTGGAGCATCTGGGCGATTACCCCCTGAAGCTGGAAACCAAGCCGGAGTGAGTACACTTATCATGAATGAAGGCTAACGCTGGTAAAAGGTGATCCCCACTTTGGCCACTGTGTATGCCGTTTGGAAAGACTGACTAAGCTTCGCTCGGTCAGTCTTTCTGTATGATGGGTATAACAAATTTCAAGGTTGGCGCACTGGTGCGTCAACCTGCTTTTTTATGTTCCTTTGGGAAATGGCCCGTACAGGGTCAGAGCCGGTACATGGCGCACGGTAAAGGGTGCCGATTCGGAGTTGTCCGCCGGTGCCGTGGGCAGAGCCTGGGGATTCAGGGTGATCAGTGTGCCGCCCATCTGACCGGGAATGTGGTAATCATACTGCCCGGTCTTCAATCCAAAGGTCCAGCGGATGCCCTGCCAGAGGATGCTGGTGTTGATGGCGTGACAGTGCCCGGCGAACACGCCGTCAATACGCCCGGCTGACAGAATATCCCGGAAATCTGCCGGGGAGGCAAACATACTGTGTACCTCCCTTTTGCAACCGAAGTCGCCGTCCCGGGCAGGTACATCCACGCCGATGACATAGGACTTGCGGGGATCCTCTGTCTGGTAGCCTTTTTCCTTAGCCGCCAGAGCAAACTCCGTCATGGGAATGTGGCAGGCCAGGAAGCCGGGAACAGGGCCATTTGCCTGTATGGTTCGGATCCTGTCCCTCAGCCAGTCTACCTGATCCTCCCCGAAGCCGATATGGCGGTACACCTCCGGGTCGGTCGTACGCCCACAGGCATTGGAATCCATCATATACAGCACCCGGATCAGCCGTTCACCCTGTACGATGCCGACGGTATAATTCCCGTTCCCATGGACTGTCCCCCGGCGGAACAGGCAGGCACTTCCCTCCTCCAGCCGGGCACATTGCCATGCGACGCCCCGGAGAGACTCATTGTCATGGTTTCCGAAAACAGGTGCCCACGGCACTTGCAATCCATTCATGAAATCGCAGAATGCACAGAAGGTCTTTCCCGTATCGTCAAATTCTCCGTACACCATGTCCCCGGTGACAAGGATCAGATCCGGACCCGTCTGGGCGACCAGGCTTCGAATGTGATCAAAGCACAGAACATCCTGATTCTCCGGTTTCCAGCAGTCTGTCTCTGCCGCATCCAGGCGGTCGGGGAATCGCTGACAGGAAGAATCAATAATCTGCATATCCGTGAGATGTAACAGCTTTATCCTCCGTCCTGCAGGCAGGTACAGGAGAAAATCACAACCCCTTTGATCAAATATAATATTTCCTGTTTCTCTTTCCATAACCGTTTTCTCCCTTCAAATGTCAGGTGATTTCATGTTGCCGTGCCTATTTGTTGCTTTCCATCAAGTTTTGGTAAATCGTGACAGTTTGGGCGGGCAAATTTTGTTCATTATTTTTTCCAATATTCTCTTGCAAATTCAACCATATTATGGTAAAATATTGTCGTTGCCAAAATAAACCATCGAAAGGATGTATAAACCATGGAATACAATTTGAACACCCATATTCTGATTGCGGACGAGAACACCACACAGCGCACCCAACTGCGGGATGCCTTGGCCAGGGCGGGCTATCGCTCGGTGGAGGAGGCCGTGAATGGCGATGATGCATTGCAAAAGATTGACCGGAATCATCCCGACATTGCAATCATAGATATCTGGCTCTCCAAGCTGGACGGCATTGGCGTCATTCGTGCAAGCCACAGTCTTGACTTCCGGAACGACAAGGAGCCAGCGTTCATTATGACCTCTCCGGTTGCCAATCAGAATATGTTCATCCAGGCTTCCGGTGCCGGGGCGCAGCTCTGTCTCATCAAGCCCATTCGGACGGACAGTCTCATGGATCATATGGAAGAGCTTATGCACGCCCGGAATGGGCGGACGCAGGGTGCCGGGCCTTCCCTGCCCGGTACCCCCGGAGATGACATAGAGTCTCAGGTGACGCAGATCATCCATCAGATTGGGGTGCCCGCCCATATCAAGGGATACCAGTACCTGCGGACAGCCATCCTGCTGACCATCAAGGACTCAGACATTATCAATTCCGTCACCAAGGTGTTGTACCCATCCGTGGCCAAAAAGTATTCCACCACCACATCCAGGGTGGAGCGAGCCATCCGCCATGCCATTGAGGTTGCCTGGGATCGGGGAGATGTGGACACGCTGAATGCGTACTTCGGGTATACCATACAGAACAACCGTGGCAAGCCGACCAATTCCGAATTCATTGCCATGATTGCAGACAATCTGCGGCTGAAGTACAAACTGAACTGAATGCGACAAGGGGGCCGGAATTGCCCCCTTTGCAGTATTCAGAACGAAATGACAAACCATGCGGCGGCGTTGGACTCTTCCTCCGGGAGTGTGATCGTCAACTGTCCTCTGGATAGTTCGTACCGGAACCCGTCAAGCCCCGGGTATGCCTCCGTCACATGAGCACCCACAGGCAGGTAACGGGTCAGGTCGAAGGTACAGGAGGGGGTATTGTCCCGGATCCTCCATGTAGCCAGAAGGAGCTTACCGGCTACCTGGTTCAGAAGGCCCAGGGAAGTCCAGCCGTCCTGCTGGATGAGCGTTGTTCCTGTGGGGTAGACCGGATGCGCTGACATGAGATCCTTCCGCTGTTGCTTGTACAGACGGATGGCGGTGGAAATGAGTGCTTTGTTCCTTTCATCGGCGTAACAGATCCTGCCGGAAAGGTAGATACAGCCCATCATGGCATTGACCATGTTGAAAGCAGTCTCCCAACCGCTCTCTGCCCTCTTCTGAATCTCCGGATGCGTGAGCGGATACATTTCTGCCTGCTCCGTCCGCAGATGGAAGTCCAGCGGGTAGGGGTAGGACCATATTCCCGCCCGCTCCGGCGGCATGCAGGCCAGCATTCCCTGTACGATGGAGGGATACCGGTCATAGTATTCCTGGTCACTGGTGGATTGGATATGGAAATGGGACAGGGTGCCGTGGCCACACCGCATGGCACCGGAGCCACAGTTCTCAATCATCAGTCCGGGATGCCGCCGGATGACCTCATCCACGAAGTCGGTAAACGCTTCCGTGTGCAGGAGAAGCGCAGCGGCACCGGACGCACCAGCCGGTGCATCAATGGCAAGTCCGGTTGAGTGGTTATAATCATTCTTGATGTACCGGACACCCATGTCATACAGGCGGTCAAACACAGCCATCAGGTGTTCCCGCACCTCACCCCGGCGGAAATCCATGAAGCACTGTGGCTGGCCGATGGGATGACCGTGGCGGGTCAGGAGGCAGTCCGGATGAGCCTTGGCAAAGTCGGAGCGTATATCCACCGTCTCGATCTCCAGCCAGATGCCGGGGCGCATACCGGCTTTCTCTATATCCTTGATGATACCGGAAAGGCCGCCCTCTCCGAACAACTCATCGTATGGTTTCCAATCCCCGTTGTGTATAAACCAACCATTCTGCACGCCAAACCAACCGGCATCTATGCAGAAGATCTCCGCACCGACCTCTCCGGCGGCCTGAATGAGAGGCTCCAGTCTTGCCCGGGAAGGCTGTGCCCACAGGCAGTTCATGTAGTCATTGAAGCAGACAGGCACCACCCCTCCCGGGAAGGCTGTCAGAAATGTGCGGCGCTTATAAGCATTCAACTCGGCTACTGCTTCCTCAAAGCCGCCCTGGACACAACCGTACACGGCAGGCACGGTCTTCACCGACTCCCCCGGAGCCAAAGTGACATACCAGCCGTCATTCTTTTCATGGGTAGCCGACAGGAGCACGCACAGGCCGGAGTTGTCCTGATACCCCCGTGCGTTGACCTCTATGTACCAGCCGGAACCGGACTCTATCTCAAAGTACCAGGTCTCCCCCTTCTCCGTGTCCTCCAGCATGATCATAGGGTACTGCTGGGCGGTGGTCCAGCTTCCTACGCTGGAAAAGCGCACGGAGGCTTGATGGTTGTGATTGTAGGTGGCATACAGCCCCAGATCCTCTATGGGGTCGTGATGCCACTGGGCCTCCCCTTGCCAACAGGCGTAGGCGTGATGCAGGATGAAGCGGTGGTCGTACCAGCGTCTCTCCCCCTGCATCCCAATGTCCGGCACGAACAGGGAGGACAGGCTGTCCACGGTCAAAGGCACCTGGGACTGATTGACCACGGTGGTGGTCTGTCGGCAGGCGTGCAGTCCCTCAAAGTGCGTCCGGTCAAGGATGACCTGGGCTTTGTGTTCGGTCAACTGCCATACCGAGCGGCCGTGCTCCCCGTCTCCCTCGGTCAGGACAGCCTCGGCCAGCGTTCCTCCATCGTTGTGGTAGACGCAGGCGTTCTCTGCATTCAGATCAAGATAATAGTAGGGTACAGGCATAGTGATTTCCTTTCGTCATGTTTTTGATTCTTTCAGTTCGGTTCCTTTTTCATCCGCTTGCCGGAGACCGGGATCTGTGACAGGACGATACTTGCAAATATCAGGGCGCATCCGAGGTATCCGACGGGCAGGATCTCCTGATCCACATGGAGATTGTCCGGCGTGACCAGGTTCCATAGAATGCCGCCGATGGTGGCAAATACGGACTCGGTGGAAAAGATGATGGCCGCATAGGTGGGATCAGCATGTCTCTGCCCCAGTACCTGAAGGGTATACGCCACGCCGACCGACAGAATGCCGCAGAACAGGATGGCCCAGAAGGCACCCCGGAAGCCTTCGACTGTCGGTTTCTCTGTGAACAGGGCAAAGAGCAGATTCAGCATCCCGCACACAAGGAATTGCCAGGCAGAGAAACGGATGGGGCTGATCTCCGATACGAACCGATCAATGAACAGGATATGTCCCGCCCAGAACACCGCACCCACAAGGAGCATGACCTCCCCAAGGCCAAAGGTGGGCACATCCCCACTGCGAAGGCAGAGCAGGTATAGCCCTGCGGTGGCGAGAAGCACGCCCAGCCAGGTATTCCATCCGGATTTTTTCCGGAAGATAAGGAAAGCGAAAACCGGGGTCAGCACCGTGTACAGTCCGGTAATGAAGCCGGCTTTCCCGGGATCCCGCAGCAGTGTGGTGCCGTACTGTTGCAGGGCAGACGCCAGGAACAGAAAGCACCCGCCGCCCACGGCGGCAAGAAAGGTTTTTTTCCTCCGGGCTTTGAGGGCGGGCTTCTCTTTTTCCCGTTCCTTTTCAAACAAAAGGTATATGGGAACCAGGAACAGACCCCCCAGGACGAAGCGTGTGCCGTTGAATGTCAAGGGGGGCAGGTGATCACCGCCCAGAACCTGCGCCACGAAGGCAAAGCCCCAGATGAGTGCGGTGATGAACAACATAGCGGTGGATAAACTTTTATTCTTCATGTGTACTTTTGCCTCGATGCAAGATAACAGTATTCACTGTCAGTATGTAGAAAATGGCCGGCTCTTATTCGGAGACCCGATAATCGGCCAGTGCCCGGAACATGGCCACCGAATGGCTGTATGTGTCCGGATCGGATGCCTCCCCGGATACGGTGGCACGGAGCAAGCAGAGAATGGTGGTATCAGGCAAGGGCTGGGCTGCCTGGTTGTACTGATAGAAATCCGTTTGAGACAGGTAGATCCCGTAGCCGTCCTCGGTCGCTCCAATTGGCAGTTCACCGTCTCCGTACACCTCCGACAGTGGCATCAGGCGATGCCCGTCTGCCAGGACACTGTACAGATACGGACTGACCATAACCACGGAGGAATCCCCGGTGAGAATGTATGCGTTGAAATTCTTGTACTCATCGGAATTGTATTGAGCGTTGACCTCGAAGTACATACTCTCCGCTGCCGCCTCGGATACTGCTTCCTTGTATTCCTCTTCCGAATACACCTGATACCAGCGCAGATTGACCGCTCTCTCCCCGTTCCCGTCATAATCCTCCGGACAGAACCGGCCCAACAGCTCCGTAAATTTTTCTCTTTCTTCCGTGTCCATCCGGTATGCGCAGGCTACCGCCACGGTGGTGTCATACTTTCCCTGACCCAGGATCTGGACAAGACCGATGATCAAAACAGTCAGAAAAAAGCCGCCAATGATGATCTTCCACTTGTTATAGAACCAGAAGTTGTCCAGCCACCGTAAAAACGGACTGCGTTCCGTCAGGTCTCCTGGTTGCAACTTGTCCGGGTCTTGCATTTTCGCATCATGCTCCATACGGATTCTCCTTTCCGGGGGCTTCCCCCTTGTATAAGTCGGCAGACAGCAAGGAACGGCAATCCCGGCGGCCAAATCTGACTATGACCGGGGTTGCCGTATCCATGCTTCCGGCAATCGCTTCCCACAGGTATGTAAGGTACCGCCGGAACCTTCTGTCTGTATCAGTCGTGGGATCTTCTTGAAACATCCACAACTTGGAAACGGAGGACACTGCCGTTGGGTACCTCCACCTGCACTTCATCTCCGGCTCGCTTGCCCATGATGGCATGACCGATGGGAGACAGGTCAGAGATCTTATTGTCCAGAGGATCCACTTCATTGGAACCGACGATGGAGTAGGTGATGTCCTCCTCATCATCCATGTCATGAAGGATGACCACCGAGCCCAGGCTGATGATACCGGTCTCCAGGCTGTTCTCATCCACCACAACGGCGTTCTCAATGAGATTTTCCAGTTCGTTGATGCGTGCCTCGTTCTCGGCCTGTGCCGTGCGGGCTGCATCATACTCCGCATTCTCGGAGAGGTCGCCGAAGCCCTTGGCAATGGCGATGTCCTCCCGGATCTTCTCTCTGTCCTGTGTCTTTCTGCGCTCCAGCTCGGTGACAAGCTCCTGGTAGCCGCTCTTGGTATACTGCTGTTTGGTATTCTCAGCCATGATCTGTTCTCCTTTGTACTAATGGATTCCTATATTCCGTGAACCGTTTCCGGATCATTTGACAAGGGAAACGCTGATTTAATGAGGTGGTGCAGATTCGGTACAGATTTTTTCGTCTGCGATTGCGAAAAACTCAAGATGTACTGGAGGTACATCGAGTTTTTCGGCAAGATGCAGGCGGGAAAAGATGTGCCGAAGATGTGCCGCCGAATAAATCAGCGGTTCCCAAGGTATCTGCTGATCGCCGCCTGTAGCTGGTTGTCCTTGTCGTCCGGCAACAGGTTGATGTTATAGCTCATGGCTTCCTCTGACAGTTCTATGACCAAATCCGGCGTGATACCCGCACCGTCATAGTTCTCCCCGGAGGGAGGATCGTAGTACCGTGTGGTCAGCTTCAGAGCACCCGTCAGGCCGTACCTGCTCAGGCTATAAGTGGTCTGCATGGTTCCTTTCCCGTAAGTCTGGGTGCCGATCACCTTACCAAGGCCGTGGTCACGGATATTGGCGGTGAACAGTTCGGCGGCACTGGCCGTGTACCCGTTGACAAGCACGCAGAGATCATGTCCTCTGTATTTTCCCACATCCTCCGCCGTGTACTTGCCGGAGCCGCTGGTTACTTTGCCTTCCTCTGAAACCGTCACCCGGAGCTCTTCCTTCTCCCCCGCCTTGTTGCGGGTATACAGCATCACATCGCCCGGCTCCAGGAAAAAGGTCAGCACATCCTCCACGGAGGAGAGAAGCCCCCCGCCGTTGTTCCTCAGATCGATCACAAAGGAGGCACATCCGGCCTGAAGCAGGCTGTCCATAGCGGTCTCAAACTGTGCGGCGGTGGTGTTGTCAAAGCCGGTGATGCGGACGATGCCGATGGAACTGTCGGTCTCGCACACATGGTACAGCACGGACTGTGTGGTGAGCTTTCTGCGGGTCGCCGTGATCTCTATGGCATCGTATCTGTCGTTAGACATGTCGTGAGACATGTCGCCAGACATATTTCCGTCAGAAGTGGGAACCTTCCGCCGCACCGTGAAGACGGCCTCTGTTCCCTCTTCGCCTCGCAGGCGGGACAGTGCCCCGTCATATCCCAGCTCATCCACAGACACAGCATCCTCACCGGTACCTATGGAAATGATGACATCATTGGGCTTGACACCGGCCTCCAGTGCCGGGGAATCCGGATAGACAGAGCTGACGATCAGCCCCTGATGGGATATGCCGTCCACCGTGACCGTCCCGTTGACTACGGTAATACCGATGCCGCACATCTCCCCGTTCTGCTGGGCGACCTGGGCGGCATACTCCTCATCGGTGTAGTATTCCGCATACCTGTCACCGGTGGCAGACACATATGCCTTGAGCAGGGCTGTGCCGATGGCGTCATCATCCAGATCCCTGACTGTCAGAGAGCGGAACAGCTTATCCAGAACCTCCAGTTCGGGGAAGGCCTGCTTATCGTTCTGAGATACCACCGCATCCGGCTGATCCCGCAGGTACAGTGTCGTCAGCGAAAAAGTGACAAGAACCGCCAGGATCACAGCTGTGATCATGGCTCCGACCGCCGCCGCAAGGCTGATCTTCCGGGGCGGCTTCGGCCCCTGACCGGTCACATAGGTGCCCGGCTCTTCCGTCTTACGGGGGGCTGACTCTATATGCTCCGACGAGGTCTGAGGGAGGGTATCCGGATCTTCCGGATGGATATTCTCATTCATGAATCTTTTTTACCTCAGAAATTACTGCTTGGAATTCAGATACTTCTTGACCATCAGGGCAACCTTGAAGGTGATGGCGTGCTCAAACTCCCGCAGATCAAGTCCGGTGAGCTTCCGGATCTTCTCCAGACGGTACACCAGCGTATTCCGGTGTACGAACAGCTTCCTAGATGTTTCAGACACATTCAGGTTGTTCTCAAAGAAGCACTGAATGGTCATGAGGGTCTCTCTGTCCAAAGACTCCAGGGAGCCCTTCTTGAAGACCTCCTGTAGGAACATCTCGCAGAGCGTGGTGGGAAGCTGGTAGATCAGCCGTCCGATGCCAAGGTTCTCATAGGAAACCACATTCTTGTCCGTCTCAAAGACCTTGCCCACATCCAGGGCGATCTGGGCTTCCTTGTAAGCTCTTGCCAGATCCTTGATGTTGTCTACCACGGTGGACACGCCGATGGCCACCTTGGTATAGAACTCGGAGGACAGGGTGTCGGCGATATTGACTGCCACCTTCTCCATTTCCCTGTTCTCAGTTCCCGGCTTGACCTCCTTGACAAGCACCACATCATGCTCGCTGACGCTGATGACATAATCGTGAGCCTTGTCCGGGAACATATTCTGGAGCATTTCGTAGGGCATCATGTCCGTCTTACCGAAGAACTTGACAAGGAAAACGATCCGTTGCTCTTCGGCGTTGAAGTGAAGCTCCTTCGCCTTTATATATATGTCGGAAGGCAGGATATTATCCAGGATGATATTCTTGATGAAGGAGCCTTTGTCGTACTTTTCGTCGTACAGGTTCTTGATGTTGCTGAGAGACACCGCCAGCATACGGGAGATCATGTCCGCTGTGGCGTCATCCCCTGCCACAAAAGTGATGTATTCCCGCTTCGCACCGTCGATCAGGGGGCGATAGGTACAGCCGCCGGATACGACCATGTCAGTGGAGTACGCCAACTCGTCACGGATGCTTTGTCTGACTTCCCCGATCTTGACCAGCTCCGAGCAGGCAATGACCACACCGGTCTCGTCAATGACACCAATGGTACGACCGTCCACCGCATCCTTCATCTGATGAATCACGCTCTGGAACAATCTGTTGGACATGAATGTTTACCTCTCTTTTTTCTTATTCTGTATCTTGAATCCGCCCAGCGGAAAAAGAACGAGCGACTAAGGAAACGCTGATTTAATGAGGTGGTGCAGATTCGGTACAGATTTTTTCGTC
>CAMEON010000055.1 GCA_945929845.1 uncultured Clostridia bacterium
CTATCAACTATCAGCTATCAACTATCAGCTATCAACTATCAGCTATCAACTATCAGCTATCAACTATCAACTATCAACTATCAACTATCAACTATCAACGAGTATCGGTTTACACGGAGCCTGCGCCAGGGCAAAGCGATGGGGCCGTCGCAATGTGCAACAGCCCCAAGCAAATCAAATTGTTTCTGCTCAACAGTCCATTACGGCAGAAGAGATCAGCCTGCGGCTTCCTTCTCCTCCTCTGTCCAGGAACGGAAGTCCTCCGGGGTATACTCGGCGTAGTCATCCGTCCAGTCAAGGAAGCTGATATTGGTGTAGGTATTGCCCATCTCCACGCACTCATCAATGTTGTCTACCCAGTCTGCACTATTATAGAACACGGAAACGAACTTCCGGGGCATATCCACGGTATAGTACTCGGACAGGCAGTAGCTGAAGGTCATCTTGGCATTCTCCACCTTGCAGTTCTCAAAGCTGAATGCGCTGACCGCACCGGAGGCATCGTAGCCCAGAATACCGGCCAGATTGTGGAAGCCGGAAATGTCTATATTCTCCACCGTCACATTGGTGAAGGTGTGATAGCCGCCCCAGGAGGCACCCATAATGCCGGCTACACGGAAGCAGATGGGATAGCCATCGGTATCTGCCAGGGTGTTGTTATAGTCGCACCAGCCATCCACGGTGAAGTTCCGGACGGTAATGTTCTCGAAGGTGCAGGTACCGCCCAGGCTACGGCCTACAAGGCAACCCACATGGCGCTCTCTGGCGGTGATGTATGCGTCCTCGAAGGTGAGGTTCCGGAATTCCAGATCGCAACCTGCGCCTACCGTACCCACGAAGCCGCAACCCAGGAAGGTATCTCCGGTTTCGGCCAGCTCACGCTCGGTGTTGTAATTGATGGTCATATTCTTAATGGTGTGTCCCAGACCGTCGAAGGTAACATAGCTCATGTTGTAACCGTTCAGCGGAACCCATTCATACCCCTCCAGGTCAATATCGGCCAGGAAGACCACCGTCATGTCGAAGAGACCCTCCTCTTCGACCAATGCACCAAGAGCCATCAGGTCGTCAGCCGTCTGGATAACGACATACTCATCCTCCGGATAGTCGTCAGGACTCGGGGCCTTGGTCTCATCGCTCTGATCATTGGTATCTTCCGCAGGCTCGGTGGGAACCTCCGGTGCTTCAGTAGGAGCCTCCGATGTATCGGCGGGAGCCTCTGTGGGAGCCTCCGTGGGTGCTTCTGTTACGGGGGGTTCTGTTGCACCCTCCAGGACAGCGGAGTCGTCGGCAGACTCAACAGCGTCTGTTTCATTCTCGGTGGAACCGTTGCAGGAAGCCAGAAGCATGGTGACGGACAGTGCCAGTACAAGAGTCAGACAAAACAGCAGTACATGTGTCTTTTTCATGGGTTTCTTTTCCTTTCCTGATTTCGCTCGGTATAAACTTACATACTATATTTTACTTCAATTGATCCGAGTTGTCAAGTAGGTCAACGCAAAATAAATGAAAAAGTTCGGTCAGATTTTGCTTTTTCGTGTTGCTGGCCGGGTTCATACATAAATTCATCTCATATTCTCCCTGCGCCCCACTTGACAAACCGTCCGTTTTGTGGTATACTTACGGCACAACTGCATAGAAAATCGGGGGTGCTGGTGCCGCAGGGTACCGGCTGAGATGCCGCAAGGCGAACCCTTATACCTGATACGGATAATACCGGCGTAGGCAGCATTTTCGAGGGGCATACCCAAAGAAGCAAACCGTGACCGACGGAGATTTTCCGTGCGGTCAGTTTTATTTTTTGGAGGTGGTTCTATGAAACAGAACCGAAAACAGGCGCTCCTTTCCATGGTGGAGGGAGCCATCATGCTGGCTCTGGCTTATGTGCTGGATGTCCTCTGCAAGCTGATCCCCTTTGAGTTTCCCAACGGCGGTGGTATTTCCATCGCTGTCCTGCCCCTGATCTACTACACCTACCGCCGTGGTACGGCGTGGGGTCTGGGTGCCGGTCTTGTCTTCTCTGCCATCCAGATCATTTCCGGTTGGTACGCCCCGCCCGCCGGTACCTGGTGGTCCTTTGTCCTCTGTGTCCTTCTGGACTACATCCTCGCCTTCACCGTGCTTGGTTTAGCAGATCAGTTCGCCAAGCCCTTCGGCAAGCACCGTCTTGTCGGCTTCGGTGTCGGAGCTGTGGTTGTCTGCGTCCTCCGCTTCGTATGCAGCTTCCTATCCGGCGTTCTGCTGTGGGGTTCCTACGCACCGGAAGGAATGAATGTCTGGGTGTACTCCCTGGTATACAACGGCGGGTATATGCTTCCCAACGCCGTGCTGGTCGGTGTGCTGTCCGTCCTGCTCTGCGCCGCTCTCGACCCCAAGACCCTGCGCCCGATGAAGAAAAAAGCATAAACCAGGCAAGCAATGGAAAGCCCTATGGGACAGAAAATCCCATAGGGTCTTTTCCTATCTGCACGCCCCGATGAACGCCCCGAAAATGGCGGCGGAGTGGTCATCGTCCGGCAGGCCGTTGTAGATCTCCGGGTGGAACTGGACAGCCAGGAGGAAGGGATGCTCCACGGAGTGGAGAGCCTCGATGTAGCCGTCCCGGGAGACACCGTCCGCCCGCAGGGATGGTGCCAGCTGCTTCACATTCTGATGATGGTATGAATTTACTTTTATTTCCGTCTTCCCGCACAGCCGGTACAGAAGACCATCCGGCAATACCTCCAGCGGATACTCCCGGGCTTCATAGGGCACCCCGGACTGCTGATGCCCGTCGATGTGCTGGTACAGCGTGCCGCCCAGGAACACATTCAGTGCCTGAATGCCCCGGCAGATGCCCAGAATGGGTTTCCCCGTCGGGTAGATCGCCCGGAAGACACCCTGCTCGAAAGCGTCCCTGTCCCGATCTATCTCCACGCTGTCAAATTGCTTTTCCTCCCCGTACAGGGTCGGATCCAAATCCACCCCGCCGGAGAACAGGAACCCGTCGCACAGGGAGGCATACTCCTCCAGCTTTTCCTGATCGTTGGTGTAGGCCAGCATGATGCCCACGCCGCCCGCCCGCCACAGGGCGTTCAGGTAGCGCATACTGGTGCGTAGCTGTTCCCCGTCATGGGAGGCCATCACACCGATGAGAGGTCTTCGGTCTTGCATATGTTCTGCTCCTTACTGTACTGAAATGAATGCGCCGATTCCGGAATGGTCGTGCTGTCAGGTCACCGCATTGCCGTCCCCTTTGAGGATGCCTATCATATTGTCCACAAGCTGGAGCATATCCGGCAGCAGCCAGCAGACCAGGGCCGCACCCACCACCGACACCAACAGCACCAGCAGGAAGGCTCGCCAGCCGGAGCCTTTTTCCTCAAAGCGCACCTCGGCGGCATAGTGTTCCTCATCCGGGATGTAGAAGTGGGCGGTGTCCAAATCCATGCGGAAGGGCGGTGCCACAAAGCCCTCCTCCGAGCCGTTCTTCTCTGCATAGGCGGCCCGGGCGGCCTCCATGTCCTGCTCATACTGCTCCTTCTCCACGCAGTGTACCGTCCTGCTCAGCACGGTACCCCGCTTCAGACTGCCCCGGATGCCGGGGCTTTTCTGATACCCCAGCTCCGCAAGGGTCCTGGCCTTCTCCGGCCACAGGCAATCCTCCCGTATCATCTTACGCACGAACCCGCCCAGGCGGTTCTTGTCATAGGAGGCAAAGGCCGCCGCTATCACAAGGCCGGCAAACAAACCTAAAATGATGTTGCGGAAGGTGAGCAGCGTGCCTGTCCCGATCTCTATATTCTCATACTGACCCAGCTCCACTGAAAAATACTTATCATTGAAGTATGTCCACAGCTCCTCCCACAGACTGGGCTCACTCTCAGACAGGAGCATGAGGCCGCTGTGTGTCAGCTGAAAGAATCCCATGAAAATCCTCCTTTACATGATATGCGTGCCGGAGCGACCGCCTCACGGCTTCCGGATGACATCCGTCCCGATGTACTTTCTCAGCACATCCGGCACATTGACACTGCCGTCCGCATTCTGATTCTGCTCCACCAAGGCGGGCAGGATGCGGCTGGTGGCCAGGCCGGAACCGTTCAGTGTGTGAACAAACTCCGTGCGGCCGTTGGCTCTCTTGACCCGGATCATGCCCCGGCGGGCCTGGTAATCCCGGGCATTGGACACAGAGGAGACCTCCTTGTACCCGTTCATGGAGGGAATATTGATCTCAATGTCGTAGGTGCGGGCCATGGAGGCAGAGCAGTCCCCGGCGGCCAGCTTGACGGTACGGAAGTGGAAGCCCAGCCCCCGCACCAGATTCTCCGCCTTGGTCACCAGCTCCTCAAAGGCGGCATCGCTGGCCTCCGGCAGGGTGTACTGGAACATCTCCACCTTGTTGAACTGATGGCCTCTGACCATGCCCCGCTCATCGGCCCGGTAGGAACCGGCCTCCCGGCGGAAGCAGGGCGTGTAGCTGAACAGCTTCTTGGGCAGGTCGGCCTCGGTCAGGATCTCATTCCTGTACAGGGAGGCCAGGGCGGCCTCGGCGGTGGGCAGCATGTAGTGCACCCGGCCGTCGGTGGGATTCTCGATCTTGTACACCTCATCGGCGAACTTGGGGAACTGCCCGGCGGTCAGCCCGCATTCATACTCCAGCATATGGGGCGGCAGGATCATCTCGTAGCCATCGGCCAGGTGGGTGTCAATGAAGTAGTTCAGCAGTGCCCATTCCAGTCTGGCTCCCATGCCCCGGTAGATCCAGAAGCCGGAGCCGGCCAGCTTGGTGCCCCGGGTGTAGTCGATCAGGCCCAGCTCCGTGCAAAGATCCACATGATTCTTCGGCTCGAAGTCGAATTTTCTCGGCTCGCCGAAGTAGCGCAGGGGCTGGTTGTTCTCCTTGCCGCCGGGGAGCAGATCCTTGTCCGGCAGGTTGGGCAGGCCCAGCATGAGGGAGGTATACTCCGCCTCCACGGCCTTGAGCTTGTCGTCATTCTCCCGGGTCTTGGAAGACATCTCCTTCATTTTTGCGAACAACTCGGAGACATCCTTCCCCTCCTTCTTGTACTGGGGGATCAGCTTGTTGGTCTTGTTCTGCTCGGCTTTCATGGCTTCCGTCTCGGCGATCAGTGCCCGGCGCTCTCCGTCCAGCCGGAGAATATTCTCAATATCCTCCCTGGCATCCTTGCCCTTTCTCTGCAGAAGTTCAATGACCTCCTCGGGGTTTTCCTTGATATACTTAATGTCAAGCATGGTTTTCGCTTCCTTTCTTTGATAATCAGTGTGTTTTTGTCAGGCGAACAGGTCATCCCCGCCGATGCGGCGGAGCAGCTCTTCCAGGTCGTCCTCGTCCTCATAGGTCAGCTCCACGGTCTTTTTCCGGGCTGTCTGATGGATCCTGACCCTCCGACCCATCTGCTGCATCAGCCGGGTCTCCAGATCCTTCATGTATACCGTCTTCTGATCCGGCTCCGGGGTTTCCTCCGGCTCTTCTTTCCGCTGGTTGGCGAGCCGCACCAGCCGCTCCACTTCCCGCACGGAGTACTCCTTTTCCACGGTCTTCTCCGCCAGGCGCACCATCTCTCCCACATCTTCCAGCCCCAGCAGTGCTCTGGCGTGACCCATGGACAGCTTTCCGTCCTTCAGTAAAGCCAGCACCTCCTCCGGCAATTCCAGGAGACGCAACATATTGGTGATGGTGGATCGGTTCTTCCCGGCCTGGGTCGCCACCTGCTCCTGGGTCAGGCCGAAACGGTCAATGAGAGCCTGGTAGGCCAGTGCTTCCTCCACGGGGTTCAGATCCTTCCGCTGTACATTTTCGATCAGGGACACCTTGGCCACCTCCAGGTCGTCCCCGGACATGACCACCACCGGTACCTCATCCAGTCCCGCCATTTCGGCGGCCCGGTACCGCCGTTCCCCGGCCACGATCTCATACCGCCCCGGCTCCTCCATGCGTTCCCGCACCAAGATGGGCTGAATGATGCCGTGCTCCCGGATGGAATCCGCCAGAATTTGCAGGGATGATACATCAAAATCCTTTCTGGGCTGATCCTTTCTCGGCTGGATCACCTGCAGGCGCAGGGATGTGACGGCTTCCGGCTTGCTTTCGATCATATTATCGTCCAGAAGCGAGTAAAAATCCCGCCCCAGGCCGCCTTGCTTCTTTGCCATTCCGTTTCAGTCTCCTTTCATATTCTTGTGGACAGCTCTCTGGCCACCGACAGGTACTCCTGGGCACCCTTACAGCTCTTGTCGTGGTACAGCACCGGCATGCCGAAGCCGGGTGCCTCCGCCAGCTTGACCCCCCGGGAGATGGTGGTGTCGAACAGCTTGCCCTCGAACTTTTTCTTCACCTCATTCTTGACCTGCTGGGTCAACAGCAAGCGGTTGGTGTACATGGTCAGCAGGATGCCGGTGATGTTCAGGCCGTTGTTGTAGTGCATCTTGACCTTCCGGATGGTGTTGGTCAGCTGAGCCAGACCCTCCAGGGCGTAGAACTCGCATTGCATGGGGATGACCAACCCGTCGCTGGCGGACAGAGAGTTCAGCGTCAGCATACCCAGTGACGGCGGGCAGTCCACGATGATATAATCAAACATGTCCTTTATGGGAGCAAATGCGTTTTTCATGATATTATAGGACGATTCTTCCTGAAAAAGGGCGAATTCCGCCCCGGCCAACATCATGCTGGACGGGATGACCCACAGGTTGGTCCACTGGGTGGGCAGGACGGTTTCCGCCGCTGTTGCATCGCCCGCCAGCACATCCCGCACGGTATTCTTCAGATCCCGCTTCTGTATGCCTACGCCGCTGGTGGCGTTGCCCTGAGGATCCAGGTCTACAAGCAGCGTTCTGCGCCCCATATATCCAAGGGAAGCCGCCACATTCACCGCCGAGGTGGTCTTGCCAACGCCCCCTTTCTGATTCGTGAATGATATGATCTTTCCCATTCCTTTCTCACTTCCTTCCTCTCTTTTTTTCGGCCCTCCCGGGCCACTCAAATCCTCATATAGTATAGCACATTTCTCTCCCTTTTGCAAGCGGTTTTCCTATGGATGAGCAATTTTTTTATAGGGATGCGGTGGGGAACTTCTTGAAAGAAGTTCCCCACACCCCTCAAGAACTTTCAAAAAATGTATTATTGACTGATTCGGAGCGTTGTTCTCATTACTTTTTTGCTTTTTAGAGTCTTCAAGAATCTTAATATGTTTCACGTGGAACATTTACACTCTGTCTTTGTCATGTTTCACGTGGAACATGACAGACCATGCACCAAAAAGTCCACGCGAAACTTATATGTTTCACGTGGAACATTTTTTACAGTGGGTTCTTTTTGATCTTTCCGAAGGGTCTTGGGTACTTTGCTTCTGTGGGCGTTTCTTTTTTCACTGTGATCACGGTTCTTTTTTCTTCTCCGTCTGACAGGTACAGTGTATAGCTGTACAGCCTTGTTTCTCCACCGCCCAGCAAGTGCACACTGTTCATCGCTTCCTGGTATTCTTCCTCTCCGCCGGCTCCTTTCATGGTCAGGAGTTGTCCGCCCACTTTGACCAGCGGCAGGCAGAGTTCGTTCAATATATTCTGTCTGGCCACTGCCCGGCTGACCACCAGGTCGAACTTTTCCCGGAAGTCCGGCTGTCCGGCCAGTTCCTCCGCTCGCCCGGCGCAGGAGCGAACGGAAAGGCCGAGGATGTTGGCGGTCTCTGCCACATACCGGACTTTCTTTTCCGTGCTGTCTATAGCCGTGATGGTCAGGTCAGGCCGCAGGATGGCCAGCGGCAGGGTGGGAAAGCCGCCGCCGCACCCTACATCCGCTACCCTTGCGTTTTCTGGGATCCTTCCGGCGATCAGGGCGCAGTCGGCGTAGTGCAGGGGAATGATCTTCTCCGGTGTGGTCAGTGCGGTGATGTTCATGACCCGGTTGGTCTCTATCATCCGGTCGGTCAGGTCGGAGAAAAGGCGGATCGTTTTCTCGTTTATGTACGCATCCAATCCGTTTTTGTGAAAGATTTCCCGAAACAGAGTCTCAAATTGGTTTGTCATTGGCTTCCCCTCATTTCAGTCCCAGGTACAGGAGCAGTACGGAAATATCCGCCGGGCTGACGCCGCTGATGCGGGCGGCCTGTCCTACGGTGTCCGGTCGGATCTTCTCTAACTTCTGTGCCGCTTCGATGCGCAGTCCCTTGATGGCGGTGTATTCTATGTCCCCGGGCAGGTGTTTGCTCTCCAGCTTTCTCTGCCTCTCCACCTCTGCCTGCTCCCTTTTGATGTACCCGGCGTACTTGACATCCGTCTCCACAGTGCGGCGCACCGCCCGGGGCAGTGCCGGGCGATCCTTGTCCAGCTCCGCCAGTTCCTCATAGGTCAACTGCGGGCGGCGAAGCAGGCTCCCCAGGGAGACACCGGAGGCCACCGGGTCAAGGCCCCGGGCGGTCAGGAAGGGGTTGACTGTCTCCGGGGACAGGTAGGTGCTGTCCAGACGGATCTCCTCTTGCTCCTCTGCCTGTTTCTTTTGCAGGAAGGCTTCGTACCTTTCCTGACTGATCAGGCCGCAGGCATACCCGATTGGCGTCAGGCGCAGGTCGGCGTTGTCCTGCCGCAGGAGCAGGCGAAATTCGGAACGGCTGGTCATCATGCGGTACGGTTCATTGGTGCCTTTGATGACCAGGTCGTCGATCAGGGTGCCGATGTAACTGCTGGATCGGGGCAGGATCAGCGGTTCCCTGCCGGTCAGCTTCAGGGCGGCATTGATGCCGGCCACCAGTCCCTGGGCGGCGGCTTCCTCATAGCCGGAGGTGCCGTTGAATTGCCCGGCACCGTACAGGCCGGGGTGTGCCTTGAACTCCAGGGTGGCATTCAGTTGGGTGGGGTCGGCGCAGTCGTACTCGATGGCGTAGGCGTAGCGCATGATCTGCGCCTTTTCAAAGCCCTGCAGGGAATGCACCATGCGCTGCTGCACATCCGTTGGCAGGGAGGTGGAAAAGCCCTGTAGGTACATTTCCTCCGTGTCCCGTCCCAGCGGCTCCACAAAGAGCTGGTGCCGCTCCTTGTCGGCAAAGCGGACGATCTTATCCTCGATGGAGGGGCAGTACCTTGGCCCGGTGCCGTGGATCTTCCCGGAGTACATGGCGGAACGGTGGATATTCTCCTGTATGATGCGGTGCGTCTCCTGATTGGTGTACACAATGTGGCAGGGGATTTGTCTGAAATTTTCAAAGGCATCCGGGGCTGTTCTGGCCGAGTAGGGAATGATCTCTGCCTCCCCCGGCTGTTCCTCCAGTACATCCAGGTCAATGGTGGCTCGCCGGATGCGGGCGGGCGTGCCGGTCTTGAATCGCATGAGCCTGATCCCCAGGGAGGCAAGGGACGCAGACAGGCCGCCATCGGTCATGCCCCCGGCGGGGAGGAAGCCGTCCGGGCCGGAGGGATAGCTGACATCGCCCACAAACACCTTGCCCTCCAGGTAAGTTCCGGTGGCCAGGATGACCGCCCGGCAGTTCCATCTCTCCCCCAGTCGGGTGACAAGGCCGGTCACCTGCCTCTCCCCGCCTTTCTCTTCCTCTATGATCTCAACCGCTTCCGCCTGCACCAGGCGCAGGCCGGGCTGGGTCTCCAGGGTGTGCTTCATCAGGTTGTGGTAGGCCATCCTGTCCGCCTGTATGCGTTTGGAGTGGACAGCCGCTCCCTTTCCCAGGTTCAGCGTCCGGCTCTGCAATGTCACCTGATCCGCCGCATACCCCATCTCGCCGCCCAGAGCGTCGATCTCATACACCAGATGTCCCTTGGCGGTGCCGCCGATGGAGGGATTACAGGGCATATTGGCGATGGCATCCAGCGACATGGTGAACAGCACGGTGTCCATACCCATCCGTGCCGCCGCCAGGGCGGCCTCGATCCCGGCGTGTCCGGCACCGATGACAGCCACATCGCAGGACATTCTGCCTTCCTCATGTTCTGTGTCTTTATATTCTTGCATTTCCTTGTTTTTCCTTTTCGTTGCTGTGTACAGTATATTCTACCATTCTTTTTCCCATGCGTCAAGTGGTTTTCTTTTCAAATCGTTAAGTTGGACATTATGAAAGAACTTTGCATTCCCGGGCTAATATGAAATCCGCCCCAATACTGGTAGGGGCGAACTGTGTTCGCCCGCCCAAACTGTGTACGCTCGCATGGAACCAGCTAAACTGTAGTTACAGTTCACCTACTCCCCCACAGTGCGTTCCCTTTTCCGCCGTAGAGCGGGGAAAGGGGTCAGAGCAAAGCTCAGCGAAGGCGTTTCTGCTGTTTTGGGTAACAGTAACGCTGGCTCCCCTAGGATAATTATAACAAAAATACCATTCAACGCCGCACCGAACATGAATATATACACATTTTGAAAGTTCTTGGGGGTCTGGGGGCTTCTTTCAAGAAGCCCCCAGGCGTTCTCCCGTACCCTACCTGAACTGTAACGATTTTCCCTTTCTTACACATGAAATTTTCAAAAAAACTCTTTACTTTTTGAAGAAGTTGTGGTATCATATAGGGTGTTAAACCAAATGTAACAGGAGGTTGTACCTTAAATGGCAATCGTTTCAAGAAAAAAAGTGTCCATGGACGGTAACCAGGCGGCCGCCACCGTAAGCTATGCCTTTACGGAAGTAGCCGGTATCTACCCGATTACCCCCTCCAGCCCGATGGCTGACTATGTGGATCAGTGGTCCGCCCAGGGACTCAAGAACATCTTCGGCACCACCGTCAAGGTGATGGAGATGGAGTCCGAGGCCGGTGCCGCCGGTACCGTTCACGGTTCGCTGGGAGCCGGTGCGCTGACCACCACCTACACGGCTTCCCAGGGTCTTCTGCTGATGATCCCCAATATGTACAAGATTGCAGGAGAACTGCTTCCCGCCGTTTTCCATGTGTCCGCCCGTAACATCGCCACCCATGCCCTGAACATTTTCGGCGAGCATTCCGATGTGTACGCCTGCCGTCAGACCGGCTTCGCCATGCTGGCCGAGTCCAACCCCCAGGAGGTCATGGATCTGGGCGCTGTTGCCCACCTGGCCGCCATTGAGGGCCGTGTTCCCTTCATCAACTTCTTCGATGGCTTCCGTACCTCCCACGAGATCCAGAAGATCGAGGTCTGGGACTACGCAGACCTGGCTGATATGCTGAACATGGACGCTGTCCGTGCCTTCCGCAGCCGGGCACTGAACCCGGAGCACCCTGTCCTCCGTGGCTCCAACGAGAACGGCGATGTGTACTTCCAGCACCGTGAGGCCTGCAACCGCTACTACGACGCCCTGCCGGATGTGGTGGAGTCCTACATGAACAAGGTCAATGAGAAGCTGGGCACCAACTACGGCCTGTTCAACTACTACGGCGCACCGGATGCCGATCGTGTCATCGTGGCCATGGGCTCCGTCTGCGATGTGACCGAGGAGGTCATCGACTACCTGAACGCCCACGGCGAGAAGGTCGGCCTTGTGAAGGTCCACCTGTACCGTCCCTTCTCCGCTGAGAGACTGGTAGCCGCCCTGCCCAAGACCGTGGAAAAGATCGCTGTTCTGGACAGAACCAAGGAGCCCGGCGCACTGGGCGAGCCGCTGTACCTGGATGTGGTGACCGCACTGGCTACCCAGGGCGTGTCCGTCAAGGTAGTCGGCGGCCGGTACGGCCTTGGCTCCAAGGATACTCCTCCCGCCTCCATCTTTGCCGTGTATGAAAACCTGGCCAAGGATCAGCCCAAGAACCAGTTCACCATTGGCATCGTGGACGATGTCACCTTCCACTCCCTGGAGGAGAAGCCCGCTCCGGATACCGCTCCTGCCGTCACCATCCCCTGCCTGTTGGCCCGGCACTGGGCTGCGAGCCGGAGGGAACCATCTCCTGCAAATTCTGGGGCCTGGGCGGAGACGGTACCGTGGGTGCCAACAAGAACTCCATCAAGATCATCGGCGACCATACCGACAAGTACATTCAGGCTTACTTCCAGTACGACTCCAAGAAGACCGGCGGTATCACCATTTCCCACCTGCGCTTCGGCGACAACCCCATCAAGTCCCCCTACTACATCAACAAGGCTGACTTCGTGGCCTGCCACAACCAGGCGTATCTGACAAAATACGACATGGTATCCGATGTGAAGCCCGGCGGTACCTTCCTGCTTGACTGCGCCTGGAAGCCGGAGGAGCTGGATGCTCACCTGCCCTCCAAGGTCAAGAAGTACATCGCCAACAACAATGTGAACTTCTACATCATCGACGCCACCGACATCGCCGCCAAGCGCATCGGCAATGTCAAGGTCAAGAACACCGTGCTTCAGTCTGCCTTCTTCGCCCTGGCCAAGATCCTGCCCGCCGCAGAAGCCGTGGAGTACATGAAGAAGATGGCCTACAAGTCCTACATCAAGAAGGGCCAGGCCATGGTGGATCTGAACTATGCCGCCATTGATGCCGGTGCCGATGCCTTCATCAAGGTAGAGGTGCCCGAGGCATGGAAGACCTGCGCCGACGATGCGCCCAAGGCTCCGGCCACCGGTACCCGTCCCGCTCTGGTCAAGGCTGTCAACGAGCTGCTGGAGCCCATCAGCTCCATGGCCGGTGATTCCCTGCCCGTGTCCGCCTTCGCCGACAACCCCGACGGTACCTTCCAGCAGGGTGCGGCCGCCTATGAGAAGCGTGGCGTGGCTGTGAATGTGCCGCTGTGGCACGCTGAGAACTGCGTGCAGTGCAACACCTGCTCCTTCGTATGTCCTCATGCCGCCATCCGTCCCGCCGCTATGACCGCCGAGGAGGCCGCCGCCGCACCGGAGGGCACCCCCTTCGCCGCAAGACCGGTCCTCAAGACCAACTACAAGTTCACCATGACCGTGTCCGCTCTGGACTGCATGGGCTGTACCCTGTGTGTCAAGGCCTGCCCTGTGACCAAGAAGGCCCTGGAGAACGCCGAGAAGACCGTGGCCGCCGAGCATCCTGAGTACGACGCAAAGACCGCCGCCAAGGAAGCCGCCAAGCTGGCCGCTCCCAAGATCGCCCTGGAGATGGTGCCCCAGGCCAAGGGCCTTGCCCAGCAGGGTGCCTTCGACTACGCCGTGGCTCATGTGGCTGAGAAGCCGGAGCTGGTGGGCAATACCATCAAGGGCTCCCAGTTCAAGCAGCCCCTGCTTGAATTCTCCGGTTCCTGCGCCGGTTGCGCCGAGACCTCCTATGCCCGTCTTGTCACCCAGCTCTTCGGTGAGAGAATGTACATTTCCAACGCCACCGGATGCTCCTCCATCTGGGGCGGTGCCGCACCCGCTACGCCGTACACCGTCAACAAGGAGTCCGGCCATGGCCCTGCATGGTGCAACTCCCTGTTTGAGGACAACGCCGAGCACGGCCTTGGTATGTACCTGGGTCAGAAGGTGCTCCGTGAGAAGCTGATCGGCTATGTCAGAGAGCTGAACGAGATGGTTGGCGAGGGCGAGCTGAAGACCGCCTGCGAGAACTATCTGAGCACGCTGGACGACGGCAAGGCCAATGAGGCCGCCACGAAGGCACTGGTTGCCGCTATGGAAGCCAGCACCTGCGAGAAGTGCGCCGCTCTCCGTGAGAAGATCCTGGCCGAGAAGGAGTACCTGTCCAAGAAGTCCATCTGGATCTTCGGCGGCGACGGCTGGGCATACGACATCGGCTTTGGCGGTCTGGACCATGTCCTGGCCTCCGGCGAGGATGTGAATGTCTTCGTCTTTGATACCGAGGTGTACTCCAACACCGGCGGACAGGCTTCCAAGGCCTCCAACCTGGGTCAGGTGGCACAGTTTGCCGCCGCCGGTAAGGCCATCGGCAAGAAGAATCTGGCCGAGATCGCCATGTCCTACGGCTATGTGTATGTGGCTCAGGTGGCTATGGGCGCAGATATGAACCAGTTGCTCAAGGCCCTCACCGAGGCCGAGGCTTACCACGGACCCTCCCTCATCATCGGCTACGCTCCCTGCGAGATGCACGGCGTCAAGGGCGGTATGCAGAACTGCCAGCTGGAGATGAAGAAGGCTGTGGATGCCGGCTACTGGCAGATGTTCCGCTACAATCCCACCCTGGAGACCGGCAAGCTGACCGTGGACTCCAAGGCTCCCTCCGCCGACTACATCGGCTTCATCAAGTCCGAGAACCGGTATGCCCGCCTGGCTCAGACCAACCCCGAGCGTGCCGAGGCCCTGTTCGAAAAGGCCAAGGAGAACGCCGCCGCCAAGTACCAGCGGCTGGAGAAGATGAGCGAGCTGTACAAGTAATATTTCCCGCTTCCCGAGGGGTCGTTGCACTGTGCAACGGCCCCTTTTTGATGGTTGGTTTCGGTGATTGGTTTCGGGCGGATATAGAACCGGGCGAACACAGTTCGCCCCTACAAATGTAAAAAAGCGGTATGAAGCATATATTCGTAGGGGCGGATTCCATATCCGCCCGCATGGAATCTTCTGGCCGACCACATCTGAATTTGGGGTTGATCCAAGCATCCTTGTAGGGCGGGGGCTTGCTCCCGCCGGAGAAGACCCC
>CAMEON010000056.1 GCA_945929845.1 uncultured Clostridia bacterium
CCCTTGACATTGGAGCCGAACAGGGCGTAGTACAGGTCGTCGCCGATCCAGTACAGGCCGGAATAATCGCTGAAGGGCATCTCAATACCGCAGGACTGACAGTAGATAATACCGTCCTCAACATCCAACGCATAGGTATGATCCCCGTCGGCGCAAGGCTGGTTGGTCTTGGTATAGGTGTCCAGGATGACGCAACTGCCATCCTCACTCACATTGTAAGCCGTGACAGTCAGGGCATGCTTGGTCGCACTGACGCTCAGGAAGAGGGAACTGTACTCCTGAGAGATGAACGCAAAGTTGAACTCCGGCGTATTCACTGCGGCATAGTTCAGATTCCGGCTCTTCTCTCCCAGGTCTCCGCAAATGAAGTAGACAGCTCCGTCCTCGGTGACAGTTCCGGCTGTCATGGGGTTGGTCCTTGCGTAGGAGTGGTCATGGCCGGAGAAGACCACATCAATGCCTGCGGCATCCACAGCGGCGGGAAGCATGCTGTTGAAGCGGGCACTTCCTCCGTTCACATTGGTGTAGTAGGGAGGCTGGTGTACGGAGAGGATCTTCCATGCGGCATCGCTGGCATTGGCATCAGCGATCAGCCATGCGAGTGCTTCCTCCCAGTTGGCGTTGTAGTTGATCACAGCCACATACACATTGCCATATTCTCTGGAGTAGTAGGCGCGTCCGTCGTCTCCGAAATCAAACAGGAAGGCGGCCGTATCACCGTTGGCATCTCCGTAATACTCATGGTTGCCCAGCGCATGGATCATGTCAATGCCGTCAAAATCCGTGCCGAAGATGTCCTGGATCTCTTCCCACATGTTGTAGTTGCTGCCGTTGTCCACATAGTCTCCGGTCTGAATGCCGAAAGCCGTGTCAGGATCCAGGTTGGCCGCAATATACCGCAACAGGGCAATGCTGTCCGCATCCGCAGACACATTTCCGTTCATCTGGGTGTCACCCACCACGAAGAAGACAGTCTCTCTGGATTCCCCTTCGGTGGTGAATGTTTTGACATCAGACCAGTGCCCGTCCTGGCCGTCACCGACACGGTAGCAGTAGGTCGTGCCGGCTGTCAGCCCGGTGACAGTGACAGCATTGAGAATGGCGGCACTCTTGGTGGCAAGGAAGCCATGCAGCTTGCTGGTGCCGTTCACCGTGATCCAGGCAGTGGTGTCGTCCGTATACTGGTCGGCGGGCAGGTACTGGAGCACAGCGGTAGCGGAAGCCACCGACGGATTGGCCATCCATGTCACCGTCTTCTTGGTCTTGGGATCGGAGGTCACAGGAGAGGATACACCGGACGGCGTCCCGTCAGCGTGGCCGCTGGAGCTGTTGACAGTCACCGTGGTGGTGAAGGAGACAAGAGAACCCTTCTTTGCGGAAATGGTGAAGGTGGATCCGCCGGACATGGACACAGGCGCAGTCAGCGTGATCTTGCCCGCCGCATCGGTGTTGCCAATCAGCGCACCATTCACATAAACCTCCACATCGGCTACCGGGTTCCCGTCAGCGTCCGTGACAGTGGCCACAGCCTCAAATCCGGCTACGCACACCGTAGTCTGCACCTGATAGAAGGCGCTGACAGACAGCTTGACCATGGCATAAGCGGCGGTGGTGGCGTTGCCAGCCACCGTGGTGCTCTGCACGGAGGAAACCTGATAGGTGAAGAAATCGATCTCGGGGTCAATGGTGGTGGGCACATCAAAGGTCAGGGTCACAACACCTGTATCGGCAGGGGCTTCGCCCTCACCCACCCATGTGGCATCAATTTCGATCTTCGCTCTCTTGAAGCCGGTGGCGGTGTAGGCCACCGTGCCATCCCAACCGTCAGCGAAAGCAAAGGCGGGAGTTCCGAAGTCGGAGTTCACCTGAAGGATGGTCATGTGGAAGGCCTTCACACTGCCTACAGTGGTAGCTGTCAGGGTGTAAGGAAGGCCCATGACCACATCATCGGAGCCGACCAGCATGGTGGTACCGTTCACACCGTCTGCGTCCTCCACCAGGAAGTAGCAGGTCAGGGAGCCGGTGTTGCCGAAGCCGTCGGTCACGGTGACAGTCACGCTGTGCAGGCCGTTGCACAGCTCCAGACGGGTGAGTGCAGAGGCTGCGTCACCGTCGCAGATCACAGCCTGTCCGTCCACCAGGATGGTGGTGTTCTCCGGGCTGATGCCGGACATATTCTTCCCGTCCACATCGTGGAACAGGGTGGTCAGGGTGATACTGCTATTGTCAATGACGGTCACGGAATCTGCCGAAAGAAGCGTGTCATTGATGCTGATGCTGTCTACAACAGGGTTGTCCAGGTCATCCAGGTCAGTACCGTATACGAAGCGATAGTTGTCGAAGTACAGCGTACCGGCAAAGCGTCCGCCCCGTCCGCTACCGGGCTGGAAGCTCAGCCAGAATACACCGGAACCGGGAATGATGGCCAGCGGATGCTCCTCCGAGGCGTAAGTGGCAATGGAGGACAGGTCGGCATAGCAGTACATCCAGCCTTCCCAGTCGATGTACTTCACACTGCCGTCTCCGTGCTGCAGCTGGAAGTTCTTTGTCACATAGTCAGAGCCGTTCCATACCATGATGTCGGCATACAGGAAGTAGCCGTGTGCCCGGCTGTCGGCGTACACCCACACGCCGCACTGGGTGGGTGTGCCTTCGATATAGTACGGTTCGGGTTCGCAGTAACGCAGGTAGAAGTTGGAGTTTCTCAAGCCATCATAGGATGCATAGTCAAAGTTCAGCTCCATGGAGTACTCCCCGAAACGAACCTGGCCGCCCTCGGCTGCCGTGGGGAAGTTGATGCTGCCGGGAACCGGTGCATTCATGGAACCGGCCCACAGGTAGAAGGAGTATCCGTTTGCCGCAAAGATATCCGATGCAGGCACGGAGCCGTCCCAGTTACAGGTGAAAGCAAAGGGTGCAGAAATGGTGGCCTTCTGGGGGTTGGTAGTATACCGCCCGCTGGTAAAGACCTCGATGGATTCCACACTGCCGGTATACTTTGCCCCGTTGCGACCCCAGTTGTAATGGGCGGCTTTCAGGCGGGTGCCATCCGGCTTAGCCTCAAAATCGAAAGCGATCACAGGCATCTTACCGATCTCCACAGCAATGGTGGCAGACAGCACCGTGCCGTCCTTTCTCTCATAGGAGGCGGTGACTGTTCCCTTCATGGTGGAGGTGGAGGAACCGGCTACGAAGTAGATACCGTCCATGGAACCCAGGGACAGGTCATCCACACCCTCTACGGTGGACCGGATAGCCCAGTCAAACTCGGGGCCTCGATAGATCAGATCCCGGCCATCAGCCCGGACAGAGAAGTCCAGTGTGCTCTTCTCGCCGAAGTCCAGGTTGGTGGAGGCGGCATTGAAGTAGATCTCGGTGGGCTCCAGAATGTCCACGCTGGTGGAACCGACAACCGTACTGCCGTCAGTCAGGTTGACAGTCACCGTACCGGTGGCACCGTTGGAGGTGAACACGCCAGTGGCCGCATCGATGCTACCCAGAGCGGCACTGTCTTCGGTCAGGCTCCAGGTCAGTGTCTCGGGAATATCCGTGGTTGCCACAGAACCGGCGGCATCCACCGGCAGGTAGGAGAACTCTACGGATGCACCGGGGGTGTAGGCATCGTTGTTGGGGGACAACACGGCATGGTCAAAGGTGCCGTCCGGTGCAGCGGTGGAGACCAGCAGCAGACCGGAGGAAATGGAACGCTCGGAACCGTCAGAAGGGCTGTTCCGGATCGCCTGGGTATCATCACCCTCCCGCTCGGTCATGAAGGTAGCGGATCCGCCGCCGTCCAGGTAGAGTGCCTTGACCACACCCTGGGCAATCAGGAAATCTGCCTGCTCATGCTGGGTCATACCCACAGAGCGGGGGAACTGACGGCCGTCAGCCAGGAAGAATACCACGGTGCCGTCGGCCTTGAAGCCCACGCAGTTGACAGGATAGGGCTCCGTACCGCCCGGTGCCACATTCTTGCCGTCATCCACCAGCAGGAAGGGGCCGCCGATCGCCTCCACCACATCGTCTGTGGCGGAACCGGCAGGACGGATGACGCAGGAGCCATCCTTCAGGACGGCAAAGAAGGGCTCCCTTGCGGCCTTCTGGGGATTCCACTGCACACCGTTCATGATCAGCGGGCCGCTGGGCTGACCGGTCTGCATATTGAAATAGTCGCCGTTGGTGGCGAAGATCACATTCTCGCCGGTGGAATTTTCATAGGCTGCCGCCTGGGAGGAGGTGGTGGACAGCCCCCACTTGCTCACGGCCCAGGCAGAGCTGTCCGTGCCGTTGTAGTAGCCGGTGTATGTAGCCTTCAGCTTCAGATCCTTGTTGGCTGAGAAATCGATCTGGAGCATATAGCCCATCACCTGCTCATTGCCATCCTTGCTGTTGATGACCACATCGGTCTCAGTCACGCCTTTGGCAACGGTGTAGTCGGTGGAAGAAACAATGTACTTGTCCTTCCCTGTTGCGGAGTCAGTATACCCATTGGTACCGGCAAGGGCGGTGACCGGGAGCATACCGATGATAAAGCTCAGAGCGACAAGAAAGCTGAGAGCCTTCACCAAGAACTTCTTTTTCATGTTTTTTGACTTTCCTTTCTTCTTTATTTCACACGGGGTCTGCGGGGCGCGAATCAGGGGGAGATGCAACCCTCCTTTCTTTTCGTCTGATGTCGGATGTCGGATGTCGGATGTCATGTGAAACAGATAACGACCCCATCCCGGCACAGGTGTCTGTAAGATCGGCTCCGGACGGAACTCACAGGCGCAAATGACATGGTGACGGATCGTTAACGGAATCACAACCAAATCGTGTGTTTATTATATCACAAAACCTTCATAGTGTCAACAGGAAATTTTCAATTTCGGCAATAACTGGTTGGCATGCGCGTGATACGGCGTTACAGTTCACCTACCTCCACAGTACGCTCCCCTTTCCGCTCGCCATGCTCACTCCCGGAACTTCATGGTCAGGGAGATCCGCTTCTTTTTCACATCCACCGCCAGCACCTTGACCCGCACCACCGTGCGGCTTTTCTCCCGGTTGGTGCCCACATGGATGATGCCCCGGACGCAGGACAGAAAGGCAGGGTCGGCCAGAAGGCCCGCCGCCCCGCCGGGAAGTGTATCGAATTTTTTGTCTAAGGAAACGCTGATTGAATGAGGTGGTACAGATTCGGTACAGATTTTTTTGCCTGCGATTGCGAAAAACGCAAGATGTACTGGATGTACATCCAGTTTTTCGGCAAGAAGCAGACGGGAAAAGATGTGCCGAAGATGTGCCGCCGAATCAATCAGCGGTTCCCTAAGTAGTGGGCATGGGTGTCAATGAATGTAGCGTCAGACATAGCGGCTCCTTTTTTCGGCAGACGGCATCGGAACAGCCGTCCGACAGTTTTCCGGAAGGCGGTCAGGCGGTAAGCCGATCAGCTACCCCCAACAGCGTATACCACAGTATACCATACAACCCCGGAATGATCAAGTGGAACAGGTGTTTTTTTGTTACCGTCCGGTGCGTATCAGAAAAACGCCTGCCATCATTTCTCTGTTGTCCTTAACGGAGAATTTCCAGGCACAAGACTTCGGCAGAGAACTTGTTTTCTCTGCCGATTTGTGCTATAATGGGATGGGTGATGAAAATGGATAACAAAAAAGAATTTCCGAAAAGAAAAGATATTCGCCTAAAGAATTATGATTATAGTTCTCCCGGTGCATATTTTGTAACCATCTGTACGGAAAACAGAAAGAATTACTTTTGGAACGGATCAATTGATCCGCAGATATTTCATTGGCGTTCCGTAGGGGCGAACTGTGTTCGCCCGCAAAGCCTACCGTTATCCGATGTTGGCAATATCGTTTTAGACGAGTTAGAACGATGGAATCAAACATATCCTGCGGTATCACTACATTCCTATGTAATTATGCCGAATCACCTACATATAATAGTTGTTATTTCTGCCGATGAATACGGGCGACCACAGGTCGCCCCTACGGTGGAACGGATGGTAAAACAATTCAAAGGTGCGGCAACAAAAAAGATTGGTGCATCCATTTGGCAAAAATCCTATATTGAACACGTGATACGAAATAAGAAGGATTACGAAACCCGATCAAATTATATTTTCGAAAATCCGCTGCGATGGTACTACGACGAATTATATGCAGAAGAATAGGGGTATGGGCTTTGCCCGAAGCCTTAGTAATACAAAGGCGAAACTGGCGAAAAAGGAGATAGATGTATGATACAATCGGTAAACAATTACAATATAAAAGAATGTGTTGATGTCATTAAAGAAAGTTTTTTGACTGTCGCCAATGAGTTTGGTTTTACAATAGAAAACGCTCCTCGCTTTACGGCTTTCGCCTCAACAGAACAACGCCTATCTTGGCAATTAAGGAACCGCTGATTTATTCGGCGGCACATCTTCGGCACATCTTTTCCCGCCTGCTTCTTGCCGAAAAACTCGATGTACATCCAGTACATCTTGCGTTTTTCGCAATCGCAGACGAAAAAATCTGTACCGAATCTGTACCACCTCATTAAATCAGCGTTTCCTTAAAAATGAATATCGGAATTGTCGAAGAAAATCAAGTTTTGAAGTTATGGTATGAATCTTTTGGATTTAAGCATATCAAAACCCAAAAATTCGACTTCTTTCCGTTTACTTGCGGATATATGGAGTTAAAGCTTACATAAATGACGATACCCCGACAGATCTTGAAAATCTGTCGGGGTTAATTATTTGTTTTCTGCGGATTAAATCAAGTAAGGTTATTTATGATTTCTCCGCTAAGAACATCACGCATTCTATCCTGCTTTTGTTACACTGAATAAGGCGAGCGCATCAGAAGCGCCCGCCTTTCATCGTGTGGATCAATTTACTGATATAGTTCATACGAAAACCGCAGAATGATGGGGTCATCGCCAAGCAGCTCCTTAAGTTCCTCCCTTTCCACCACCGAGCCGTTGCCGTTTTCATCGTACAGATAGTAGCAATCGTCATTCACATACCCAATCATTCCTTCGGGATATGTGTAAGACCACAGGATGCGGAGGATCCCGTACACCTTCCCCCCCACCTTGCGATAAACGCCCTCCGCTCTCGCATATTTGAAATGCATGCCGTCCAGGATCTCTATGTGCGGGGGTTGCCATTGGGACAGCTCCATATTTTCAAGAGCTTCGCCAATATCCGGCACTCTGGAAAGATCATCGGGGGTGTATGCCTCCCCCTTCCTTGACACACTTCCGCTCCCTCCTTCGCCGCTATGATCAATGACGATGATCTCGTCGGTTTTGAAGCCATTGATGATCCGTGTATATGTTGCTCCCGTGCCGTCTGTTCCCACATGAATGGTTTGTGCGAACACATTGGCCTCGCCCGGTGCCAGGTAAGTCTGAAGCTCCTTGGCGGCATCCGAGATGAATATATCATCCGTCGTCACATAATCGCACGGCAAGTGGCTGACATGCCAATTGTCCGCATCCTCCGCAAGCGCAATGATATTTGACTTCACTTCCGCTATGGTGGTGTTGTAAGAGGCCGGATATTGGTTTTCATCCGGGTCATCCAGCAGATTCTTGATCCAATCAGAACCGTCCGGGATCCTTGAAGTCAGATAATTCGCTTTTTTCCAGAAGGATTCATCTACTTTGCCGTCGTTGAATGCTATGACAGACCCATATCCGAGATCGGACACAACACGCACTTCGAACATATTTGAAAAATAATCCACCCTTTTCTGTGTGTCATTGACCAACATGTAGTTTTCAATACCGATTTGGTCAAGAGAAAGGATAAAGCGTTCGTATCCTTCAAAGATCGTTGTGTTGTAGAAGGGGTAACGCAAAAAGATCTCCGCTGGGAACCCCTCGCCACGGATCTGATCCACCACCTTCAGCTTGGCGACATGAAACTGAATACCGGAGGAAACATCGGTATATGAATCCGGAAGCACCTCAACGACCTCCGCTTCAATGACCGTTCGTATTTCAAATCCCGGAGCAGCCATTTCTGCCACACCGGCATCATCCGAGGCAGCATTCCCATATATGATCTCTTGCTTGCCTGTTATCTTATCTCCGCTCACCATTGTGGAAACCGATGGTACTTCATGAGCAGGGGGATTGATCAGGTAATCCTCTGTGGAAACGGATGGCACTTCATGAGCGGGGGGATTGATCAGGTGATCCTCCTCGCGTAGCATCGGAACCACCATGACTACACCGACGGTCAGGGCAAGGCACGCCGCAATGACACCGAGACGAAGCCATACACTTTGGGGCTTCCCTTTTTGTGTGATCTTATCCTTTTGCTCAACATACTTTTCTATCAGGTCGGCATCCATGTGATCCAGACCCTCATTCCATTCTTGCTTCCTCATACCGAATAACCCTCACTTTCCAGCTTTTCTCTCAGGGCTTCCCTGATGGCGGCAAGCTCCTTGTTAACCGTTGACCTGCTCAGATGCAGATCGCTTGCGATGGTATCTATGGGATCAGCCACATAGTACCTGCTCATAAAGATGAACTGCCTGCGGTCGGAGAGCGAGCGCACAAAATCGCTGATGATGCGTCCCAGCCTTTCGGCATCACATGCGGTGTCCATGCTTTCATCGTCTGCGATGAGATCTTCAAGCTCGGACAGGGATACCGTCATTTCAGACGGGATCATTCTCTTTCGCAGGTTGCTGTGGTAACGCTTGATGGCTGTTCTGCGCATGATGGTCGTAAGGAATGCTTTCAATACTTGCGGTCTGGATGGCGGCATCGCATTCCAGGCACCGAGGTATGTATCGTTCAGGCATTCCTCACAATCCAGTCTGTCCCGGACAATATTGTAGGCAATGGAAAACAAATATTTCTTGTATTTCAGATCCGTTTCCTCAATTGCCTTTTCGTCGCGTGACCAGTAGAGTTCAATGATCTTATCGTCACTGATCGGTGCTTTTTCCGTTTGCGCTTGTCCCCTTTGAAGTTCCATACTTCGCCTCCTCCCTGATGTATTGAAAGGCCCTTCATAAACAGTAGTACCGAAAAAGCTGGAAGTGTGTAATGATTTTTGAAAGATCATGATTGTTTTTTATAGAAAATACCTTCTTTCTTTGATCTGCGGTCTGCTTAAGAAACAGGAGACGAAAAAAGCGGAGAAACCTCTCGATTCCTCCCGCTTTTCCCCGGTGACGATGGGCAGCGAACAGTAAACAGCCCCCGCTCCGCCGGACTCACTCCCGGAACTTCATGGTCAGGGAGATCCGCTTCTTTTTCACATCCACCGCCAGCACCTTGACCCGCACCACATCCCCCAGAGAAACAGCCTCGGAGGGGTGCCGGATGTAGCGGTCGGAGAGCTGGGAGATATGCACCAGGCCGTCCTGATGGACGCCGATGTCCACGAAGGCACCGAAGTCGGTCACATTCCGCACCGTGCCGGTGAGGATCATATCCGGCTTCAGATCCTCCAGGGACAGCACATCCTCCCGCAGGACGGGGGCATCGAAGCTGTCCCGGATGTCCCGCCCCGGCTTCTCCAGCTCGGAGAGGATGTCCATCAGGGTAGGCTCCCCGATGTGCAGGGTCTCGCAGACCGACGGAATGCCCTTCTTCGTGACCTCTCCCCGGAGCTTGCCCATGTGCCCGGCCCGGACATCCTCCTCGGTGTAGCCGAACATACGCAACAGGGCACGGGTACTGTCATAGGATTCGGGGTGCACCCCGGTGTTGTCCAGGATCTCCCGCCCACCGGGAATCCGGAGGAAACCGGCGCACTGCTGGTAGGCTCTGGCCCCGATGTGGGGCACCTTCATCAGCTGGGAGCGGTCGGAGAACTCCCCGTTGGCCTCCCGGTACTTCACAATGTTCTTGGCGGCGGTGGCATTGATACCGGAAATGTAGGACAGGAGGGAGTAGGAGGCGGTGTTCACATCCACCCCCACGGCGTTGACGCAGTTCTCCACCACCCCGCCCAGAGCCTCGTCCAGCCGGGCAGGCTTCATGTCATGCTGATACTGCCCCACGCCGATGCCCTTGGGGTCGATCTTGACCAGCTCAGCCAGGGGATCCTGCAACCGCCGGGCGATGGACACAGCGGAACGCTGCATGACATCGAACTCCGGGAACTCCTCGGCGGCCAGCTCCGAAGCGGAGTAAATGGAGGCTCCCGCCTCACTGACAATGATATACTTGCAGGGTCTGTCTATCTGCTTGAGGATGTCGGCAATGAAGGCCTCGCTCTCCCGGGAGGCCGTGCCGTTGCCGATGGCCACCACATCCACCCCATAGGTGCGGATCAGCCGCTTGACGGTGCGGGCGGCCTCCTCCACCCGGGGCTTGATGGTGGGGTACACCACAGCGGTGTCCAGCACCTTGCCGGTCCTGTCCACCACAGCCAACTTACAGCCGTGGGCATACCCGGGGTCGAAGCCCAGTACGGTCTTCCCCTTCAGGGGCGGTTGCATGAGCAGGTGGCTCAGGTTGTCCGAAAAGACCTTGATGGCCCCCTCGCAGGCGTTGTCAAACAGGTCTCCCCGTATCTCCCGCTCCAGGGAGGGGGCGATCAGGCGGGTGTAGCTGTCGGTGACAGCCTGGTTCACATACCCCGCCGCCGGGGAGCGGGGGTTTGTGATCACCTGGTTGTACAGGTAGTTGAGCACCACCTCGTCCGGCACCGTCAGCGTGACCTTGAGGAAGCCCTCCTTCTCCCCCCGGTTGATGGCCAGCACCCGGTGGCCGGGGATCTTCTTCAGGGATTCCGTGTAGTCATAGTACATACTGTACACCGAATCCTCCTCCCCGGTGGCCTTGACGCAGAGGGAACCGTACTCCACGGTCAGGGCACGCAGGTTCTTGCGGTACTCGGCGTTGTCGGATACCTCCTCGGCGATGATGTCCATGGCACCTCCCAGGGCGGCGGCGGTGTCCGGCACGCCCCGCTCCTCGTCCACGAAGGCGGCGGCCTGCTCCTCCAGAGCCGGGGTGTAGGTCTTCTCCTGAGCGAACAGCAGAACAGCCAGATCCTCCAGCCCCCGCTCCCTGGCGATGGAGGCCCGGGTCCTCCGCTTGGGGCGGAAGGGCCGGTAAATATCCTCCACCTCGGTGACAGTGACAGCCCCTTGGATGGCGGCGGACACCTCCGGGGTCAGCTTGCCCTGGGCGTCGATCAGCCCCCGCACCTCCTCCTTCCGCTTCTCCAGATTGCGCAGGGTCTTCAGGCGTTCATCCAGCGTGCGCAGGACGCTGTCGTCCAGACTGCCGGTGACCTCCTTCCGATACCGGGCAATGAAGGGGATGGTGTTGCCCTCGTCAATGAGGGCAACCGTCTTCTCCACCTGCTCCGGGCGTAAATTCAGTTCGCGGGCCAGTGTTTGCATCATATCCATGGGTATATTCTGTCTCCTATCTGCTATCTGCTGTTGCTGTTGCTGTTGCTGTTGCTGTAGCTGTTATCTGCAATCTGTGAGCTATGATCTGTGATCTGTAATCTGTAATCTGTAATCTGTCAATCCCAGTAGGTCTCTCCGAAGGGCAGGCCGGGCCAGGTATCCTCCAGCTCTCCCACCTTCTCATACATATAGTTGCGATCCAGGCCGACCTGTCCGTCGCCGACCCATGTCATCAGGTAGTACCCAGGCTCCAGCTCATCGTAGTCGGACCAGCAGTAGATATAGCAGCCGTCCAGTTCCTCCTCGATGGCATCCAGAACTGCCAGGTCAGAGTAGTAGGCGTACCCGCCACTTCCGTCGTCAAAGGTGTACCCGTAATTGAAGACAAAATCGCAGTTATTGTAGTTGTAGTATACCCGATAGAAATTTCCATCCTTGGGAATATTGACGGACAGGCACAGGCCCACATCGCCGTAGGAAGTGACGGAAATATTACCGCCCATTCCCTCCAGACCGTCCACTGCATCCTGAATGGATTCATAGACGCCCAGAGCCGTGGTGAAAGTCTCATACTCGTGCCACAGGCGACCATCGTAGCAGGTGGTCTTGCCGTCGAAGCTCTTGCCCACGGCTACGGGAACCAGGCAGGGATCCGGCTCTTCGGTCTCCTCCTCGGCTACTGTCTCCGATGCGGCAGGTTCTGTTGATTCGGCGGGTTCTGTTTCGGATTCCGTGACGGGAGCCTCTGTCTCCTCAGGTGCATCCGTGGCGGCCTGGGTCTCTTCCGGCTCTGTGGGGGCATCCGTGACCGGTTCAGTGGTTGCCACCGTAGGTGCCTCCGTGTCAACAGGATCTTCCCGGTTGCTACAGGCAGTCAGGACGGTAAGCACCAGGGCAGTCAGCAGGGCGGCGGTCAGAAGGAAAAGCCTTTTGGTACGCATAGCATTCACCTCTCTATTAAAATTTTTGGTTTCCGTTGGATCCATCCCAGGTCAGTCTATCCGGATCAGTTCCCCGTCTCCGGCGGCCAGGGTCAGGGCATACACGCTGCCCTCCGGGGTCATCTCCCGCCACAGGCCGTCAGCCTTGCCATAGTGCATGACCCGCCTGCCCGGGGTGGCTGTGAATGTCACCGGGGCGGGTGCCTCGTAGTCCTTGTTGGCCAGGAGCACATACCCGCCATCAAAGAAGCCTGCCGTGACGCTGTCGGCAACGAGGGAGGTCATGTCCCCGAAGGCTCCCGGCCAGTAGGCCACCTTGGTGTCCGGCACCTGACCCAGATGGAAGACGGCCAGGCTCCGGCGGGGCAGGAGCATGTCACCCAGAGCCTGCAATTCCCGGTTGATGCCGGCGATCATGTGGTAGTGGGCGGTCTTTGTCCCGTCCTTGGCGATCATACCGTTCTTCCAGTGCCACATAGCGTCCCCCTCGTCGGTGTCCACGCCGGGCGTCCAGTAGGTAAAGTAGGACAACCGCTTGGCCCCGTAGGCCAGGGACTGGAAGACCTCCCAGCGGATCTCCGCCTCGGTCAGGTTGCGGTACGGCCCGTGCTCCACCACCAGGATGATGACCATGAAGGGAATGTCCGTAGCCAGGGACACCTGCCGCACATCCTGGATGTTGTCAAAGAAGCCGGGACGCTCCACCTTCCGGAAGGCGGCCTCGTAGATCTGGTTCTCCCGCTGATCGGCGACCTCCCGCCTTTCCATCGGCTCGCCCTTGATGAAATGGTAATGGTCGTAGCTGATGATCTCCGGCCTGACCTCTTTTGCGAACTGCGCCACATGGTCGTAGTAGGTCGGATTGCCCAGCATCTCCGGAGAAGCATAGTTGGGGAACAGGTTGATGTACGCCTCGTGGGCGGGATCCAGCCGGTGCAATATATCCCGGATGTCAGCCAGTGCGGGGAAGGCACCGCTGTTCGGCTCATCCACGATATGGTAGCCCATAAGAGCGGGGTACCCGGCATAGTCCCGCACCACCGCCTCCAACAGCTCCTGGCGATGTGCCCCGTCGCCAATGGCCCGGCTGATCCGGCCGTCGCTGAGCGTGACCTTCAGCCCCAGCTTCTCACAGGCGGCCAGCATCTCGCAGTTGGTCTCATAGCCGTAGTCATAGGCGGCCATCAGGTTGATGCCGGCCTCCATCATCTCCCGGAACCGCTCGATAGCCAGCGTACCGTCCGGGTGCCGGATGAATTTGTGCGGTACGCCGCACCAGTGGGTGATCGTGAATCTGTCCATGCGATTGTTTGCCATGCTCATTTTCCTTTCCAGTAGAGGGATCTTGGGAACCGCTGATTGATTCGGCGGCACAT
>CAMEON010000057.1 GCA_945929845.1 uncultured Clostridia bacterium
GCAGAAACGCCTTCGCGGGGGCCCCTCGCCCCGCTCTACGGCGGAAAAGGGAGCGTACTGTGGGGGGTAGGTGAACTGTAACACGAATTTTCAAGATAGCGATACTTTTTTTGAAAAACCCCTTGACAAGTGACCCCGTTTTCGGGTATAATACAATGGTCATTGTCATGAGCGTATCTGTGTCCGTCAGACCGGCAGAATCAACGCCATCCGACAAAATAGCTAAGGAGGTGCTGCAAAATGCTCAGAACGTATCAACCGAAAAAGCGTCAGAGAAAGAAGGAGCATGGCTTCAGAAAGAGAATGAAGACTGCCGACGGCAGGCATGTTCTCAAGAGAAGACGCGCAAAGGGCAGAAAGAGACTGACCTACTGATCCGGGTCTTGTGGAAGGCCCCGACATAAAAACCGCCGATGACTGATGGACCAAGGAAAGCGTATGCGCATCGTGTGTCTGTCTTTCCTCGGGGTTTTTAGGTTTATCAGGCTCTGCCTGAGGCTGTCCGCAAACCGACAGCGGAGGGAACCGTTATCATGAAAGAAGTAGCCATTACCGAAAACCACCTGTACCAGAAGACCTTCCGGCGTGGCAGGCACCAGGGAGGGCGGTATGTCACGGTCTGGGTGCTGAAGGATCTGGCCGCCCGGCGGCTGAAGATGGCGCATCCGCAGAAGAAGTATGTCAACCGGATCGGTCTGTCTGTGCCCAAGCGGGAGGACGGCGCCATCGGGCGCAACCGCACCAAGCGCATCATCCGGGAGGGACTGCGGGCTATCCAGCGGGAAGGGCGGCTCCGCACTGGGTATCTCATTGTCATCACCACCCGGCCCGGCATCGAGAAGCAGAAGAGCCAGGCCATCGAGGCCGACCTGCGTATCATATTCCGCAAGCTGGATATGTACAGACCGGAGGGCGGCCCCGCCGCTCCGGCACCGGCCTCGGGACAGAAGGAGCCGACCGGATCAGCCCGCCGGGGAGAGCCGTGAAGCGGCTGTGTATGGCGCTGATCCGATTCTATCAGCGCACGCTGTCCCGGCTCAAACCGTACCCCACCTGCCGCTTTACTCCCACCTGCTCCCAGTACGCCCTGGAAGCCTTTGAGAAGCGGGGGTTCTTTGCCGGACTTGCCCTGACCCTGTGGCGCATCCTGCGGTGCAGCCCGCTGTCCCCCTGCGGGTACGATCCCGTGCCGGAGAAGGGCTTCCGCACCATGCCCCTGCGGTGGAGCAAGTACGACCGCCCGCAAACAGCGGATGACCCGCAAACAGCGGACGACCCGCAAACAGTGGATGACCCGCAGGAAGCGGGGTGCCCGTCCGATACGGGCACAGGCGCAGAAAAGAAAGACACGGATATGCAGCGGCCAGAGCAAGAGGAGCCGCATCCCTGACAGCCCGGGCGGCGGTCAGGATGCCACGCAAGCGTGGCAGAAGGGATTCAACAACACATGAGAATGAAAAACCATCGGAAGAACAATCGCCTGGGCGGCTTCCTTTTTCGTATAGGCATGATCCTGGTCACACTGGCCATGCTGGGCGGGGTTCTGTCAAGCTGTGCCGGCGGCACCGTTGCCCCCACACTGACTGTCAATGAGCAGGCCATCGTCGTCACCGATGACAACGGCATGACCCAGGAGCAGATCGCCCTGCTGGCCAAGGACATCCAGGAATCGAAAAACGCTCTGACCGTACGGGAGCAGTTGGTGGCGGCTCTGCGGGGCTACGATATGACCGCAGACGGCTTTGACGACGAAAACCTGCCGGAGGCACACCCGGAGAACGCCGCCGCTTATGCCCTCAGCGTGCTGAAAAAGTATGAGGTGCCTACCTTTAACTCCGTAGAAGCCATGACCCCCGCCGATGTGCAGACGCTGGTCAACTGCTTCAAGACCACCGTGGCCACCGAGGAAAGCATCGGCTTCTTCACCCGCATCCTTACCTGGATCGCCCTGGGCTTTGAGTGGATGATCAATGTGCTGGGCTTTGGCAGCTTCATTCTGGGCACCTTTGTCTTCGCCGTGGTGGTGGAGCTCCTGATGCTCCCTCTGGCCATCCACCAGCAGAAGAATGCCCGGAAGCAGGCCCGCCTGCGCCCCAAGGAAATGGCCATCCGCCGGAAGTACGCCGGGCGGAACGACCAGAAGACCATGCAGGAAATGCAGCAGGAGATCCAGACCATGTACCAGAACGAGGGGATCAACCCCATGGCTTCCGGTTGTCTGCCCCTGCTCATCTCCCTGCCGGTGGTGTACGCCCTGTACTATATCGTCATTGACCCGCTGAAGTATATGATGTCCTGCCCGTCGGAGCTGGCCTCTGCCCTGACCACCTTTGCCACGGCTCCCCAGGCCGCCGGCGGTCTGGGTCTGTCCCTGCAATCCAGCCGGGGTACCATCGAGATCCTGTCCTACCTCCGTGAGATGGGCGGCAGTTGCCCCGAGGCGTTGGGTAGTTTCCAGTATTTCACCAACAGCGGCTCCTGCCTGGAGGCACTCAATAACATTTTGACTACCCATGCCATTCCCAATTTCAGCATCGGCCCTGTCAACTTCGGCCTGACACCCAGTCTCGGTACGCCCAGCCTGCTGTGGCTGATCCCCGTGCTGACCTTCGGCGTGTACTTCGGCAGTATGAAGCTGACCCGCCGGATGAGCTACCAGCCCACCACGGCCAACGACCCGGGGATGGGTTGCTCCAACACCATCATGGATGTGTCCATGCCGATCATCAGTGCCGTGTTCACCTTCATGGTGCCCGGTGCTGTGGGCATATACTGGGTCTTCAAGAGCCTGCTCAGCACCCTCAAGCAGTTCATCATGAGCAGGGTCATGCCGCTTCCCAAGTTTACAGAGGCAGACTATAGAGCCGCCGAGAAGGAGCTGGCCGCCAAGGAAAAGGGTCGCCCGGCGAAGAAGCCCAGCGGTACCCGCAATCCCAATGTGCGCTCCCTGCACCACATCGACGACGAGGACTTTGAGACTCCGGCTCTTCAGAGCGACAAGAAGGGCGGGCAGGGCAAGACTCCGGAGGTCGTGCAACCGGAACCGCAGGCAGAGGCACCCGCCACGCCGACGGCGGAGGCCGAGACCTCCAAGGGTGCGGCACTGGTGAATAGCGCACCGCTCAAGGAGGACATCCGGGAGCGGAAGGAAGGCGGCTTCTGGAAGAACCGGAAGAAGAAAGAGAAGCAGGACACCCAAACCGGGGATGCGCCGCAGGACGATGCCCGGAGTCATGTAGCTGAGACGGATGACGCCGACAAAGAGTAAGGACGGAGGATATCTGACATGAAAAAGGAAATAGAGATCAGTGCAAAGACAAAAGAGGAAGCCATTGCCAAGGCGGTGGCTGAGCTGGGTGCACCCAATGAAGCCGCACTTGTGATCACGGTGGTTCGGGAAGCCCGCAAGGGATTCCTGGGCTTCGGTGCCGTGGATGCCACCATCAGGGCGGTCTACCAGGTGCCGGATCCTGTGCCTGCCGGTGAGGAGGCCGTGGAGCGTCCCCGCCGGGAGCGGCGGGAGCGGGGAGAGGGTCGTCCCCGCCGGGAGCGGCAGGAGCGTGCGCCCCGGACGGATGCCCCGGCACCTGCCGTCACCAAGGAGGAAGAGGCGGCTTCCCCTGTGCCGGAGGAACCGGCTCGTCCGCGGCCTGCCGACATTGACCCCGCCAGTGCCACGGAGAGCGAGCAGATGGCTTACCGGTTCCTTGTGAAGCTGGTGGAGGACATGGGTCTTACCGATGTGCGTGTGGCCATGCACCCCGGCAACAACGACGACATGGTCATCACCATGGACGGGAACGGTGCCGGTGTGCTGATCGGGCACCACGGCGACACCCTGGATGCCTTGCAGTACCTGGCCAATCTGGCCGCCAACCGCAAGGAGGAGGGGGAGAAGCGGGAGTTCGCCCGCATCACTGTGGATGTGGAGGACTACCGGGCAAAGCGGGAGGACGCCCTGCGCAGTCTGGCCCGCAAGAAGGCCGCCCAGGTACTCAAGTACAAGAAGAGCGTCATGCTGGAGCCAATGAACCCCTACGAACGCCGGATCATCCACTCCGAGATCCAGCACATGGAGGGCGTGTCCACCAACTCCATCGGGGCAGAGAACAACCGCCGGGTGGTGATCTTCCTGGAGGAGGAGGGTATGCCCACCGTGAGCATCAAGCCCGCCGCCGCCCAGGGTGCCCAGCCCAAGGAGCGGGACGGTGCCGCCGGAGAAAAGACCGGGCGTTCCCGCCGCCGCCGGAAGAGCAAGTCCGGAGGCATGGTGGATCCGCTGGCACCGGCGACCCGGAGAGAGCCTCAGTCCTCCCTGTTTGACGAGGACGACAGCCATGATCCCTTCGATATTGACCTGTCCGCCGCCCTGCCCCAGGACGAGGGTGCAGACGCAGAGGACAGCACGGCCGACAGCTTGGCCGACAGCGACAGCGTCGGAACCGTGGAGACAGAGGCTGTGAAAGAGACGGAGACAGAGGACACGATCCTTTGATCAGAAAACCGAAACTGCCTTTGTGGCAACAAAAAAGTGAGGGAAACGCTGATTGAATGAGGTGGTACAGATTCGGTGCAGATTTTTTCGTCTGCGATTGCGAAAAACGCAAGATGTACTGGATGTACATCGAGTTTTTCGGCAAGAAGCAGGCGGGAAAAGATGTGCCGAAGATGTGCCGCCGAATCAATCAGCGGTTCCCTAGGGGTCGCCGTACCGCCTGTGCGCCTTGGGGGCACGGAGGGGTGGCGACCCCTTTCCGGATATCCGGAGGCCAGAGCCTCTGGCATGAGGAATGGAGGAGACTGTATGAACGCATCCTATGGGATAGACGATACCGTGGCGGCCATCAGTACCCCCCTGGGGAAGGGGGGCGTGGCTGTCATACGCATATCCGGGCCGGAGGCGCTGGCGGTGGCCGGACGGGTCTTCCGACCCCGGTCGGGCAGACCGCTGACTGACTATCCGCCCCGCACCGCCGTGTGGGGGGATGTTGTCGCTCCACCCCATATGCCGCTGTGCCCGGCGGGGGGAGAGGTGCTGGATGACGGGCTGTGCACGGTCTTCCGGGGGCCTCACTCCTATACCGGGGAGGACACGGTGGAGCTGTCCTGTCACGGCGGGGTTCTGGTGACCGGGAATGTGCTGACGGCCTGCCTGTGCGCCGGGGCACGGCAGGCACTGCCGGGGGAGTTTACCCGGCGGGCTTTCCTGAACGGGCGGCTGGATCTGGAGAAGGCGGAGGCTCTGGGCAACCTGCTGGACGCCGGAAATCAGGAGCAGGTGCGGCTGTCCCGGGCGGGGATGAACGGGCTTCTGACCGGACAGGCCGGGGAGCTGTACGGTGTGCTGTGCGGGGTGCTGGCCGGGATGGAGGCGGGCATGGACTTCCCGGAGGAGGATCTGACCGAGCTGACCCCGGAGGAGATCCTGACAGCCATCCGGCAGTGCCTGACCCGCATCCGGGACACGGCGGCCACCTACCGCACCGGACACGCCATCGCAGAGGGAGTGCCCGCTGTGATCTGCGGTCGCCCCAATGTGGGCAAGAGTGCCTTTTACAATCGGTTGGTGGGGCGGGAGGCGGCCATGGTCACAGACATAGCCGGAACCACCCGGGATGTGCTGACCGAGACGGTGTCCCTGGGCCGTGTCACCCTGCGGCTGTGCGACACGGCGGGTCTGCGGGACTGTGACGGCATGGACACTGTGGAGCGCATGGGGGTGGAGCGGGCACGCCGGGCCATGGCGGAGGCGGAGCTGATCTTTGCCCTGTTCGACCCCACAAGACCCTATGAGGCGGAGGATGCCGCCCTGGTGTCCCAACTGACCGGGCCGGACTTTGCAGGCAAGGCGGTGGTCTGGGTGACAACCAAAGCCGACCTGACCGGGAGCCGGGAGGTGGCATTCCCGGACGGCATCCCGGCGGGGTCGCTGACGGTCCGGCTGTCCTCAAGGAGCGGGGCAGGCTTTGACCGGTTGCGGGATGCGGTGGAGTCGGCCTTCATCGACGGGAACCTCCGGCTGGGGGAGGAGGCCGTGGTGTTCAGTGCCCGGCAGGCCGCCGCCCTGGCGGACTGTGCAGCCGCCCTGGAGCGAGCCGCCAACGCCCTGGATAGCGGGCTGACCTACGACATCTGTGCCGACGACATCCGGGAGGCTCTGGCCGCCCTGGGCATCCTTTGCAGCCGCCAGGCACGGGAAGATGTGCTGACAGAGATATTCTCCCGGTTCTGCGTGGGAAAGTAGGCTTCATGCGGACTGTTTATCCGGAAAAATACGCAATGTTCACACTTGGGTAATATATTCGTGCTACAATAGAAAAAATGCGCAGTCTGCCAACACAATGAAGATGCAAGCAAGGGAGAATGGGTATGGAAAAGAAGTACAAGCCGATCAACCGACGCAGGATGGAACGGGTGTCCCCCCACATCTGGGATGTCACCGATCTGTGCGAGGTCATCAATCATCACGGGGAGAGGATTGTTTTCCGTTATTTTGAGGGCAAGGAAGTGAAGTCACTGACTTACGCCGCCTTCGGCGAGATGGTTCACGCCATGGCCGCCGCCTTCAACGCCATGGGACTGACCGGGGAAAAGGTGGTCGTCATCGGCGATGCCTCCCCCCAGTGGCACTGCACCTACCTGGCCGCCCTGGCCGCCGGGTGCGTCATCGTGCCGATGGACAAGGAGCTGGACATTGAGGAGATCCGCAAGTTCTTCCGGATGGTGGATGCCCGGGCGGTGGTGTACTCCCGGGGCTTCAACGAGCTGTTCATCCGCTCCATTTCCGATGGGGACACCGGGATCAAGTATTTCATTCCCGTCACACCGGCCTATGACAACACCTTTGACAGCAAGGTGATCTCCTTTGATCAGGTGTTGGCCTGCGGCAGAGAGCGGATCCAGCGGGAGGGGTATGATTACCCCGTGGTGCGCAACCGGGAGACGCTGGCGGAGATGCTGTTCACCTCCGGCACCACCGGCACCAGCAAGTGCGTCATGCTGTGCCAGAAGAACATTTTCGCCGCTGTCAATGCCGCTGTGGAAACCGTCTGCTTCACTTCGGACGATGTGGTGGTGTCCGTCCTGCCGGTGCACCACACCTATGAGCTGATGTGCAACCTGGCCGAGATGGTGTACGGCATTGAGATCTGCATCAACGATTCTTTGCGCCATGTGATGAACAACTTCAAGCTGTTCCGACCCACCGGCCTTGTGCTGGTGCCGCTGTTCCTGAACACCATGTACAAGAAGATATGGTCCGAGGCAGAGAAGACCCACAAGGACACCGCCCTGAAGGCCGGGCTGGCCGCCTCCCGTGCCCTGATGGCGGTGGGCATTGATATGCGCCGCACCATCTTCAAGTCGGTGCTGGATGCTTTCGGCGGGCGGCTGGATCATGTGATCTGCGGCGGTGCCAAGCTGAACCCCGACCTGATCGCCGCCTTTGAGGACTTCGGCATTTCCGTGTTTGAGGGCTGTGGCATCACCGAGTGCTCCCCCCTGACCAGCGTGACCCCCTACTTCGCCCGGAAGTATGGCTCCGTCGGCCCGGCTGTGCCCTGTTGCCGCATCCGCATTGCCGAGGAGTTCGGAAACGGCGAGAATGAGCAGGGGTACATGGAGGGTGAGATCCAGATCAAGGGCGACAATGTGATGCTGGGCTACTACAACAACCCGGAGGCCAACGAGGCCGCCTTTACCAAGGATGGCTGGTACCGTACCGGAGACATGGGCTACATGGACGAGGACGGCTATGTGTATATCACCGGCCGGATGAAGTCCGTCATCGTGCTGGAGAACGGCAAGAATGTCTTCCCGGAGGAGATCGAGGAGTATCTGGCCAGCATTGATACCATCGCCGAGTCGGTGGTGGTGGGGCGGAAGTCCCAGACCGGGGATGAGATCATCCTGACGGCACTGGTCTTCCCGGCCTACGACAAGTTCCCCAAGGGAGCCAGCGAGGATCTGATCCAGGACTCCATCCGCAAGTCCATCAATGTCGTCAACCGCAAGCTGCCCGGCTTCAAGCAGGTGAAGGCGGTGGAGTTCCGCCAGACGGAGTTCGAGAAGACCACCTCCAAGAAGATCAAGCGGCATCTGGTGAAATGACCGTGACCGGGGAGATCTGTACGCAGTCCCCGGATGAGCCCTTCGGGCTGTACCTGCATATCCCCTTCTGCCGGAGCAAGTGCCCCTACTGCGATTTCTGCTCCTTCCCCCACCCGGACGCCGGGACGGTGGACAGCTATGTCCACGAGATGATCCGGCGGATCCGGGCGGCGGGGGAAGCACACATCGCACACCACGGGGCACCCGGCCTGGTGGACACGGTATATATCGGCGGCGGAACGCCGACCCTCTTGACCCCCGCCCAGGCGGAGCGGCTGACGGGGGCGGTGCGAGCCGCCTTTTCGGTTTTGCCGGGGGCGGAGTGGACGGTGGAAGGCAACCCGGCCACCGCCTCCCGGGAGGCACTGGCGGCCTGGCGGGCGGGCGGAGTCAACCGGTTGAGCCTGGGGGCGCAAAGTGCCGTGGACAGGGAACTGAAGGCACTGGGGCGGTTGCATAGCTGGGAGGATGTCTGCCGCACCGTGGCGGATGCCCGGGCTGTGGGTATCGGGAATATCAATCTGGATTTCATGCTGGGCATCCCCGGTCAGACAGCCCCCAGTCTGGGACAGACCCTGGATCGGGCACTTGCGCTTGCCCCGTCCCACCTGTCGGCCTACTGTCTGACCATCGAGGAGGGGACACCCTTTGCCCGCCGGGGTCGGGCCGCTCTGGGATTGCCTGCCGGGGAGGAAGCCGCCGGGGAGGCGGCGGCCGCCCTGTACGAGGAGGCGGAGACCCGCATCCGCCGGGCGGGGTACGAGCACTATGAGATCTCCAACTATGCCCTGCCCGGCTTCCGCTCCCGGCACAATCTGCACACCTGGCAGGACAGGGCGTATCTTGGGCTGGGTGTGGGGGCATACTCCTACTATGAGGGCGTCCGCTTCGGCCAGTCCCGGGATCTGCCTGCCTTTCTCCGGGGGGAGGACATCACCGTGGACAGGTATGTTCCGGACTTGGCCGGGCAGAGGGAGGAGTATATCATGCTGAACCTGCGGCTGTCCGATGGCCTGTCCGAGGCGGACTTCGCCGCCCGCTTCGGGGAGGACTTCTGGGAGAGCAGGCAGTCCGTCTGCCGCCCTCTCCTGGCCGGAGGCTTCATGGTGCGCTCCGGCGGCCGTGTGCGCCTGACCGAGGCCGGCTGGCTGGTCAGCAACACCATTTTGGCCGACTTGATATGACACCGGGCTTGGGAGAACACCCGGGGCATCCTGACCACATCTCCCCGGCTCCCTCCCCCGCTGGGGAAGGGGGAGATGAGAGCTTTTTTACGCCGGGGACTACCGCCCTCTTCTACGAAGGAGAAGGGGCACCCCTGCCAATGCGCCCAGTGTGGAATGTTATCCTACATCCGGTCAGCACAGCTGGCATCCGGCGTAATGGCCGGGATGCAAGGGGCCGCAGGCCCCTTGCGAAAAAAACAGTACTCTCCCCCTTTCCCGGCGGGGAAGGGGGCCGGGGGGATGGGGCTATGAGATTTGCAATATGCCATGGTATAAACCAAACACATCAAGGTCAAGCACCTGAACTGTAACGCTGGATGATGTTTCTATTTACAAAATATCATAAAACCCCGTTGACAAAACCGGCGGGATGGTGTATAATGATTACAGACAGGATGATACCGTAGTCACAGCCCGGTACGCTGTATGCGATCCATAGGGGCGCACCCGGAGTTCTGTTCTGTCAGAAAGGAAATACCGACATGGATGAGAAAGAGCTTGAGGGCGAATTCTACACACTGACGGATGAGGAAGGGAACGAGATCCAGTTTGAGGTCATAGGATCCGCTGAGATCAAGGGGGCGATGTACTATGCCATGGTTCCCACCGAGGATCAGCCGGAGGATGCCGACTACTGTGAGTATGTCATTCTGAAGGCAGAGAAGGACGAGAACGGCGAGGACATTCTGGTGACGGTGGACGACGATGAGGAATTCGACGATGTCGCCGATTACTTTGACGATATGCTCTCGGACGAGGCGGACTACGATGTCAACACGCCGGAGGATCCCTCCGGAAAGTGAGTCGGAGCTGTGGGACGGGCACCCTCCGGGAAGCCGGGGAGTGGCTCTGCGGATGCAGCTGCCGCAAAAGACGCCTTGATGGATGAAATCATCCTGCGGGGTGCGTGATATACAGGTATTGTGACCCACATCAGATTAAAGGAGACCGACTCACGGTGCGGTTTGCAGACCTCCCGCCTGCCATCCGGTAGACTTGTCCCGGTGTGCCGGCGGACGCTGGGAGCAGTAAAGCATCGGATAGGTCACCGCCCTGGCCAAACAGGGTTCCGAATGTCTGTGTACACGGCCTTGTGGGATCCCTTTCCATAGGCGGGAAACGAGAAACGGTGTGGCGGAGGCTGCACCGTTTTTGCTTTTCGGTATGCCACCGGGGACGGATTGGTAGAGAAATACACGGCTTCCCCCGGGATGCGGGGAAAGACAACATACAGGGAGAGGAGAGGCGGATATGGACAACCGGAAGGAACCGGAGAGCAACCGGCAGGAGACATCAGCCAGGCCGGCATCGGCAAAGCCGGCATCGGCAAAGCCGGCATCGGCAAAGCCGGTAGCGGCAACGACAGCCGGGGACATTCATGGCGGCCACAGACAGCGGCTGAGAGCCCGCTTCCTGAAGGGCGGCTCGGATGACTTTGCGCCCCATGAGCTGTTGGAGCTGGTGCTGTGCTATGCCATCCCCCGGGGAGATGTCAACCCCCTGGCCCACCGACTGATCCAGCGGTTCGGCTCCCTGTCCGGGGTGCTGGAGGCCGGCGAGAGCGAATTGCGAAGTGTGGACGGTGTCGGGGACAGCACCGCCTGCCTGCTCCGGCTTCTGCCCGCCGTCATGCGGGCGTACGCCGTGGAGAAGAACCGGCCGGCTCCGGTGTTTGACACGGTGGGCAAGCTGGTGGCTTACCTGCGGCCTTTGTATGTAGGCCTGACCACCGAGCGGGTGTACCTGATCCTTCTGGACAACGGTATGCGCATGATAGACTGCATTTCCCTGGGGGACGGGGCGGTGAACTGTTCGGCAGTGACCGTGCGGCGGATCGCCGAGCTGTGCCTGACCAACCATGCCGCCTGCGCTGTGCTGGCTCACAACCACCCCAAGGGCATGGCCATCCCCTCCGGTGCTGACCTGGAGGTGACCAACCGGGTGGACAGTGCTCTGGAGACGGTGGGCGTGCCGCTCCTGGAGCATCTGATCATTACGGAATACTCCGATGCCGCCATCCTCCGGGGGCGGAAGGGGACACTGCGAGCCTCCCCCATCACCGGGGAGCTGGATCAGTCATTCTATGAGACCTTCTACCGGGATCTGCACAGTCAGGGGCGGTGGGATGACTTTCTCTCTTAAAAGAAAGTATATAAAAAATTCATGTTATTCAGTGGATTTTACCCAATAATTGTGATAAAATGAAAAAGTTGGAACGACTGGTATCAGATTTGTGGGAGGAGTGATTCTATTGAGTTTGAAAAGCAGGATGGGCTTTGCCATCATGTTGATGGGGCTGATACTGGCTTGTGGGGCCGCCCTGGGCTTGGTCTTCATGTGGATCGCGGCAATTGTAGTCGGTCTTATCGGACTCGCCATCGTGTTCACAGATGAGGACGAGGACGAGGGTAAGGACGAAGACGAGGACGGGAAGAAAAAGTGAAAAATGAACCCGACACAGGGCCAGGTGGCTTTGTGTCGGGTTTTTCAATATGGGCGGGAGGTCAGAACTTCAGCTCCACATCCACCGGCATACCGGTGCGGTCGGAGGTGAAGGCGGCTTCCATGATCTTCATATCCACCATCATCTGGTGATGGGTGACGATCTGCTCCTCCTTCCCGTCGATGGCCTTGACGAAGTTGCGGTAGAAATCATGCACATCGGCGGCAGGCTGGGGGATCTCCTTGGAGGCGATGGATTTCTCGTCCCGGGGTGCCATGGTCTTGGTGATGCCGGCCGCCGTTCTGACCGGAACCACATCCTTCTCGCTGTAGTTGTGGCACCACACCACCCGGGCGGGCATGGTCCAGTCCGGGATCAGGGCGGAGCCGTTGGCACCGGTCATGTAGAACCGGGGCATATTGATGAAGTTGGAGGTGCCAACCTCCACATGGGCGGTCAGGTCGCCGTCAAAGTACATTTCCAGCTGGAAGCCGTCGTCCACCAGCTCATTGGTGATATGATCACACTTGCACCAGATCTTCCGCAGGGTGCGGTCGGTGACGATGCCCATGATCTGGTCGATGAGGTGAATGCCCCAGTCCAGGATCATGCCGCCGCCATGCTCCGGCTCCTGCCGCCAGTCGCCGGGGATGCCCCGGGAGCCGTGGACACGGGACTCGATATGGTATACCTGCCCCAGTTCTCCGCTGCGGTAGATGTCCCGCATGAGCAAAAATTCCCCATCCCACCGGCGGTTCTGGTGAACCGTGAAGAGGCGGCGATACTTGTGGGACGCATCGATCATTTCCTGCAGATCCTCGGAGCACAGCGTGACCGGTTTCTCGCTGATGACATGCTTGCCCGCCGCCATGGCCTGGATGGCCAGGGGTTTGTGCAGGTCATTGGGGACGGCAATGGTGACAAGATCCACCGCCGGGTCGTCCAGCAGAGCCTCAAGGGAGGAGTACGCATGGATGCCGTTCTTCTCGGCGACCTGGCACCGCTCCGGCTTTATGTCGTAGATACCCATCAGATTGACCACATCGCTCCGCTTCATGTAATCGGCGTGCCAGGAACCCATGCCGCCGTAGCCGATGATGGCCGCATTCTTCTTTGCCATATCAAAAATTCCTTTCTGAATCTTACATCAGATACCGGAGGGCGACCGTCCGCCCCCTCAGCCGCCCCTATTATACAACACCTTCATGAAAAATGCAAGGTATTTTGAAAGAAAATTCTGCGTTCGGTTTTATGTTGAAACGGTGCGCCGCTACAGTTCACCTACCCCCGCCGTGCGCTCCCTTTTCCGCCGTAGAGCGGGGCGAG
>CAMEON010000058.1 GCA_945929845.1 uncultured Clostridia bacterium
GTGTATTCCCGCACATAGAACCCTGTGGCAAGGGATACATCGCTTCCTGCAACGAAGGTCGGGTCTGTCACAATGTTTTCCACCGTTACATTGTCCGCATTCTCTGCCTGAATCTCCGTGGTTGCCCGGATGATATTATCGTCATCCACGAAAACGATCCGGTAGTTCCATTTCCCCAATTTAGGACGCTCGCCCTTCATTGCAGATATTTCTCCGGTCACTACCTTATAGGTCATTCCGGCTTCCATGGTGATCCTCTGTGAATGCGCATAAGCAAAATCTGATGACGCAGTTGTAGTAGTCGCCTTACCGCCTATAGCATATGCCAACTTTCCAGCCGTCCATGTCAACGCTATCTCCGTCTCCGCAACCCCCGCAGGTTCAGCCGCCACCGTCACCGAGAAGGTGGCCGTCTTGCCCTGGTAGGTCACCGTCACGGTATTGTCCTGCCCGGCGGTCAGCGTACCGGAAAGTGTGTAGTCGCCCGCCGCCAAAGTGGCTGTGCTACCGTCGCTGTAGGTTGCCGTCACCGTGATGCCTGTCAACTGGTCAAGCGTCGTCCCCGCCGCCACCGTGCCGCCACTGTAGGCCGCCGTGATGCCGGTCAGCGACAGTTCTTCTTCTTCGTTGTCGTTGTCGTTGTCGGTCATGACGATCCCGGTACTGTCGGTGTAGGTGCCCGCCTCCGCCGCCGTGAAGCCGGTGTCCAGGCAGTAGGTGGCAACCGGCAGGAAGTACCCGGGGCTGTAGGTACCGGTGTAGTCGGTGGTCTGGCTTGATTCGGTACTGTTGATGCTGTCATCCGTGGCGGTCTGGAACTTCCGGCCACGGAGGAGAATGTACTTGTCGTACACCTCCACCACATATCCCTCGGACTCGGCGTACAGCTCCTGGCGGCTGGCGGCACCGGACGCATCCCCGGTGCGGGGCACGGTCAGGGAAGGGACATGGATGCTCCACCCGGTGTCCGTACTTCCGATCTTCCTGTCCACATTGCAGTTTTTGGTCACATCCCCGTCCCCGTTTCCCTCTACCAGCTCCTGAAGCCCCAGCCGCAGGTGACTGTGTCCGTGGAAGTGCAGGATATTTTTGTAGTGCGTCAGGAAGGACTCAAACACCACCGCATCCTGTTTTTTGTTACTTCCGCTACCCCACAGATCGTAGCTGTAAATGCCGTAATAGTTCCCCGTGGCGTCGTAGGGCCGGATGTGCTGGAAGAGGAAGCACCGCCTGTCCCGGTTTTTCTCCAGCACCCGGTACAGCCATGTCAGCACGGTGCGGCTGGGGAAGGCGGTGTTGCCCGTGCCGGTGTAGTCATCGCCGGTGCCGAACAGCGGAACGCTCTGGACGCCGTTGTATGCCGACTGATCCTTGTGCAGGATGGACAGGAAAATGAATACATCCTGCCCCACCGCATCACTGTGAAAATTCCGCCCGGGCGTGGTAGCCGTGGCCCCCTCGGTGTCCGCCTCCCCACTGACCGTGTAGTACAGGGGCAGTCCGATCCCCGCCGGAAGCACAGTCTCCACGCCGGTTTCCCGTGCCTCGTGGTTGCCACCCGCCGCATACACGGGCACCGCCGTGCCGTCTGCCCGCCTGGCATAGGCACTCACACAGTCCGCATAGGTTTTCAGGTGCGCCGCTGTGCCGTTCTGTGTCAGGTCTCCGCTCACTGCGATGAAGTCCACTCCCTCGGTCTGGCACAGCCAGGTCAGGGCATTCTGCAGGTCGGCTGTACCGGTGGTATACTGGATGTGTATGTCCGACAGGCAGCCGAAGCTGTACCGCTTCTGCCCGAGGTCGGCGGGAAGGGACAGGGAACCCAAGGGGATTTTTCCCACCCGCCGCCCGTTCCCGTTGAAGACCCCGATGGAAGCGGCCCCCTTTGGCGCACAGTTCCGGGCGATCAGCCCGTTATATATACTCATGAACTGTTCTTTCCTCCTTCGTAAATTTTCAAGGCGTGTTTTGTCTGCTTGGCGTGTTTTATGGATCCTGCGTGTTTTCATACACGGATGTTGCCACCGTGCAACCGTATTATACCGCATCCCGCACACCCGGTCAATGCACGAAAGCGCACTTCTGCCATTTGGGAAGTTGGGACGGTTGGGACGGTTGGGACGGTTGTCCTTTCTGCTGGCAGGGGCTTGACAGGCGTGGTATACTATACAGGAAGGGTCTGCGTCCGGAACGCTTCCGGGCCACGCCAATGCATACACGGAGGTAATAGGAAAATGAGAACCAGTACACTGACACGGGATCAGGCTTATGCGCTGTTGCGGGCATACAATAAGGAGCCGTTCCACATCCAGCACGCCCTGACCGTGGAGGGTGTCATGCGCTACTTTGCAAGGACGCTGGGGTACGGGGAGGAGGAGGACTACTGGGGCATCACCGGCCTTCTTCACGACATAGACTTTGAACTGTACCCGGAGCAGCACTGCCGGAAGGCGCCGGAGCTTCTCCGGGCAGGCGGTGTGGGGGAGGACATGATCCACTCTGTCTGCTCCCACGGCTACGGGATCTGCTGTGATGTGGAGCCCCAGCATGAGATGGAAAAGGTGCTGTTTGCCGCCGATGAGTTGACCGGGCTGATCTGGTCAACGGCCCTCATGCGCCCGTCAAGGAGCGTCATGGACATGGAGGTGTCCAGCCTGAAGAAGAAATTCAAGGACAAAAAATTTGCCGCCGGATGCTCCCGGGATGTCATCCGTACCGGGGCTGAGCGGCTGGGCTGGGATCTGGACAAGCTCTTTGAGCAGACCATCCTGGCCATGCGGGAGAGCGAGGCACAGATCGCGGCCTTCATGAGCGAGTACAGGGCGTGATGGGTGCCCTCCCGGAACATATGAAAAAACCGCCTCCATGGGGGGCGGTTTTTCGCTCATGTACAGTCAGACTCACTTGTCCTTCTTTTGTCTCTCCTTCTTCTGCTCCAGGTACTCCTTGCGGGTGGGACGGTCGGAGGCGGGAAGGTCAGCGGGGGAGAACCCGGTCAGCCGCCAGCCCTTGACCCCGGCGATGTAGCCCACCGTGGAGATGAGCAGGGCAGGGACGGTGATCAGGAAGTATACCCACCAGCAGTCATTCAGGTACACCGGAGCCTCGGCTGTGCCGCCTACCTGGATGACAGCCAGAAGCCCCTGGTACATGCCCTGAAGAAGCAGGGCAATGGCACGGGGTACGCCGCCGGCGGTGATTTCTTCGGAAGTGAAAGCAAAGACCGTGATGATGACAGCCAGGATCAGATTCAGGCTGTTGGCCAGGAGGGACACCAGGGTGCCGGTAAGGGGTCGGAAGGGTTGCCGTTCCAGATCCACCGAGGTCTTGTCCCGGGAGCCGACCTTGACCGCCGCCCCGTAGATAAGGGCAAGGTAAAAGATGATGGCACCGATGCTGACTCCCATGAGGAAGGTGTCATTCTCTGTCTTGCTGGCCGCCAGCGCCAGGGAAAAACCGAAGATGGAGATGACGACCTGATCCAACAGCATCCGCATACTGTCATATGAGTAGCGTACAAAAAAATTCTTCATATCTGGTCTGCTCCTCCTCTTGAACAACCGTTGCACAGCCGAAGTCGGCCTCATATTTCCTCCCCATTATACAGCAAAATTATGACGAATTTATCAACACCCGGCAATGTTTACAAAATGTCCACTAAAAAAATACGAACTGTTGCATTTTTCGGGTCTTCATGCAACAGTTCGTGGTTGAATGTGGTATATGTAGGAGCCGAGCACCTTACCGGTTGGTTTCCCGCTCCACCAGCTTGGCTACCCGGTACCGTTCCCTCAGCTTGGGTTTTTCGATCTTTCCGGTGGGGTTGCGGGGAACCGTGTCAAAAATGATCTTCCGGGGTCGCTTGTACCGGGGCATACCCAGGCAGAACTGGTCTATCTCCTCCTCTGTACAGCTCATCCCTTCCTTGACCTCGATGATAGCGGCGGCGATCTCGCCCAGACGCTCGTCCGGCAGGCCGATGACAGCCACATCCTTGATCTTGTCGTAGGCCCGCAGGAAGTCCTCGATCTGGACAGGGTACAGGTTCTCTCCGCCGGTGATGATCACATCCTTCTTCCTGTCCACTAAGTAGATGAAGCCCTCCTCATCCTGCCGGGCCATGTCCCCGGTCATCAGCCAGCCGTCGTCGGTCAGGATCTCCCGGGTGGCCTCCGGATTCTTGTAGTAGCACTTCATGACGCCGTCCCCCCGGACAGCCAGCTCACCCACATCCCCCGGGGTCACAGGGCCACGGTGCTCGTCCAGGATCTGAACCTCCCATCCGTAGCCGGCCACGCCGATGGCACCCACCTTCCGGATATTCTCCACGCCCAGGTGCACGCACCCGGGGCCGATGGACTCGGACAGACCGTAATTGGTGTCATACTGCTGCCCCGGGAAGCGGGTCTGCCAACGCTTGATCAGGGAAGGGGGTACCGGCTGGGCACCGATGTGCATCAGCCGCCACTGGGACAGGCGGTACTCCCGGAGGTCGATGTCCCCCCGGTCAATGGCATCCAGAATGTCCTGTGCCCACGGCACAAGCAACCAGACAATGGTGGCCTTTTCCTCGGAGACCGCTTGCAGGATCCACTCCGGGCTGACGCCCCGCAGAAGCACCGCCCGGCTACAGGACACCAGCGACCCGAACCAGTGCATTTTGGCTCCGGTGTGGTACAGGGGCGGTATGCAGAGGAACACATCCTCCCGGGTCTGCCCGTGGTGCTTCTGCTCCGTCAGGGCGGAGGCCACCAGTGCCCGGTGCCGGTGCAATATGGCCTTGGGGAAGCCGGTGGTGCCGGAGGAGAAGTAGATGGCACCGTCATCCTCGTCGTCAATGGCCACGGCGGGATTCATGGGAGAGCAGTAGGAGACCATGCGGCTGTAGTCGGAGGCATAGGCGGGCACCTCGCTCTCCTTGCCCACAAAGAAGAAATCCGTGATGGCCGTCAGATCAGGCAGGATGGCATTGATCCGTGTGGTGAATTCCGGGCCGAAGACCAGCATCCTGGCATCGGAAAGCTCCAGGCAGTACCGGATCTCCTCCGACGCATAGCGGTAGTTCATAGGCACCACCACAGCCCCGGCCTTGAGCACGCCGAAGTACACCGGTAGCCACTCCAGGCAGTTCATCATCAGGATGGCCACCTTGTCTCCCCGGCGCAGGCCCCGGGACAGGAGCAGGTGGGCAAAGCGGTTGGCCCCCTCGTTGAAGGCCCGCCAGGTCAGCTCCCGGCGGTACTTCTCCCCCTCCGCCGTTTCGATCAGATTGTACTCCCGCCAGGTGGTCTTCCTGTCCGGCTGGTTGGCCGGATTGATCTCCACCAGGCTGACCTCCTCCGGATGGAAGCGGGCATTCCTCTCAAGAAATTCTGTGATGGGCATACAGAACCCTTCCCTTCTTTTTGTCTGCGGCATATGGATTGCAGTAGCATGGCTTGTCCAAACAAAAAAGCCTCCCGGCACGGTTTCCGTCCCCGGAAGCCGCCGAAGGGGTCGCACCTGTTGCGAGCTACTGCTCAATTCAACCGCCATATGCGCTGTTTTGTCAGAAGTATAACATATTCTTCTCTTCTTGTCAAGGTTTTTGTGGAATATTTTTTGAAAAATGCTTGCATTTCGGGAAAAAGTATGTTATAATACGCTGTGTGCGCTATGCGACATATGTACTACGGGTGGTCCGCTGCGAAGCTCTGCATGAACATCCGATTCAAGGAGGGTCAAGATGGATTTGATCAAGGCTTTTACAAATGAGCAACTCAAGGCTGAGGTTCCTGCCTTCAGCATTGGTGACACGGTGCGTGTCGAGAACAGGATCAAGGAAGGAAACAGAGAAAGAATTCAGGTCTTTGAGGGCACTGTCATCGCCAAGCACGGCGGCGGCATCTCCGAGACCTTCACCGTTCGCCGCATCTCCTACGGTTGCGGCGTGGAGAAGACCTTCCCTCTGCACTCCCCCAATGTGGCCGGCATTAAGGTCGTCCGTGTAGGTAAGGTGCGCCGTGCGAAGCTGTACTACCTGCGTGACCGGGTGGGCAAGGCTTCCAAGGTCAAGGAGCAGATCGACTGATCTCCCAAAAAACAGAACCGCTCCCCTGTCGGGTGCGGTTTTGTTTTTTATTACAGCTCAGCGAGAACATTTTTACTTTTTAAGGCAACAGCAACGCTGGCTCCTATGGGAAAACAACAGCGAATATATGACAGAATAACGCTCCGAATCATACACAATACATGTTTTGAAAGTTCTTGGGGGTCTGGGTTCAGAAGTTTGCCGGACGGCAAACTTCATGCACTGGCGACATCCGGCATTGCCGGGGGAGACAGTGCTGTTCTTCTCAAGAAGCCCCCAGGCGTTCTCCTGTACCTTACCTGAACTGTAACTCCGCTGTAGAAAGGACATAAGTTTTCGCAAAAAAAGTATTGACAAACGGGGAGGAATAGGGTATAATAATGGATGTCGCATTTTGTGCATGCTCAGCGTGCGGATTTCAAGGGGGAGGTGTTCGGGGTGAAGTTGGATCTCAGGCCGATGCTCCGGGGAGAAGTGACCCGGGTGGGCGTGGATTTCCTGATCGAACCGGAGGCACCTGCCGGCGTGGAACTGGACGGGGATGCGCATATGGAGGGGCTTGTCACCAACCAGGGCGGCTACATGCGGCTGGAGGCGACGGTGACGGTTCCCTACAGCGGCACCTGTGCCCGTTGTCTGGATGCGGTGAGCGGCACCTTCGTCATGCCCTTTGAGCGCACGGTGGTCACCGAGGGGACGCTGACCGAGGAGCAGGAAGAGGACAATGTGGATGAGTATGTCATCCTGGAGGACGGCTTCCTGGATGTGGATGAAGCCGTGCGGGAGGCGTTGATCCTGTCCTTCCCCATGCGTCTACTCTGCCGGGAGGATTGTCCTGGCCTGTGCCCGGTGTGCGGCAAGCCGTTGCGGGACGGTGACTGTGGGTGCGTGAAAAAGGAGATAGATCCCCGGTGGGCCGCACTGGCGTCCATCCGCTTTGACGAGGATGAAGAGGACGACACGAAGGGAAAATGACAGTCAGTACCCGGAAGAACCGGGCGAGGTTATCGGCACGGGTGTGCCGTAACCCATCTTTACTTATTGAATGATACCCGAAAGGGGAGTCAGATAGAGGGGTGGACGGTTCAGCTGTTCTGCTCCGGCAATGCCCAGGAGGAGGTGTCAAAATGGCAGTACCAAAGTGTAAAGTATCCAAGGCTCGCAGAGATTCCAGAAGATCGGCCAACAGCAAGTTGTCTGCATCCGGTCTTGTGAAGTGTTCCAATCCCGACTGCAACGAGATGGTCAAGCCCCATTGCGTGTGCAAGAAGTGCGGCTTCTATGGCGGGAAAAAGGTTCTTTCCGTTAAGGAGAATGCCTGATCCATCCGAGGATGGCCTGTATGTGGCCGCCGGTTCACGGTATGCGGAATACGGAAAGCGAAAAGGATACGCCGTTTCTTTTGCGGATGGCGTATCCTTTTTCTGCTTTCTTTTTTTTCTTTCTCTTTTGCTTTCTGTACCGGCAAGGGGCTTACCGTTCATGTTCTTCTCACAGCTCCTTGCCGGAACTGTGGGGTTCCGGGTTTCCGTTTTCTGTCTCCCCGGGGGCGGTGGGATCGGACGGCACTTCCGGCAGGCAGTGGCTGTCTGCCCGGGGCATATCCTCCTCGGCATGACCGGACGGTGCTTCACAACTGTTTGCCTTGCCTGCTTTCCCGTGCTTCTTGCTGATGAAATTGTAAATGATAAGCCCGATGAGACTGATCGTCACTGTGACAGCGAAAATAATGATGGCACTGGTGTACTCCTTTTCGCCCATGGCGTTGCCGCCCATGGTGGAGGAGATCACAGAGGGGAAGCGGGCCGCCGTGGTCAGAAGCAGGTAGAGGGGAATACGCATGTCCGTCAGACCAATGCCATAGGTCAGCAGATCCTTGGGCGTGCCTGGTATCAGAAACAGGATCAGAACCAGACTGTTCCGCTTCCGCGGATCCTTCAGGATGGGCAGGGCATCCATCTTTTCCTTGGGATAAATGGCGTAAACGAACTTCCGCCCGAACCGCCGTACAAGCAGGATGGTGGACACACTGCCAAGTGCCACCCCCACCGTACAAAGCAGTGCGCCCCACCAGGCACCGAACACATACCCGGCGGCGATCTCCAGCATCTCGCCCGGTATCAGCGCCACCACCACCTGCACGGCGCACAGGAGGATGGTCACAAGACCGCCGAGGAAGTAATGATTCCCGACGGCTTCCCGCACCCTGACCGGATCAGCCAGGAAATGCCGACTGAGGAACAGACCCACAGCAGTCAGTGCGAGGAGAACAACAGACAGGACGGACAGGATGATGGCTGCCCGGCTCTTCTTCATGGGCTTGGCGGCGGTCCTCGCCTTGGGATGTACTGTGGCCTTTGTTTTGACTTCCCTCATGGAATTACCCGTTTCCTTCCTCTCTTGCGTACGCTTCCCCTTGTTCTTCATCCTGTGACATCAAGGGCAGGATAACCGTAAAAGTGCTTCCCATACCCGGTTGACTGTCCACCTGGATCTGTCCGCCGCACAGCTCCAGGATGCGGCGCACAATGGTCAGCCCGATGCCATTGCCGGCACTGCTGTGGGAGGGGTCGCCCTGGTAGAACTTTTCAAATATATGACGCATGACCTCCTGACTCATGCCCACGCCGGTGTCGCTGATGGTCACGGTCACATGCTCCGCCGTCTGCCGCAGGGTGCAGGACACCGTGCCGCACCGGGGGGTGAATTTGATGGCATTGCCCAGCAGGTTGATCCAGACCTGGGACAGCATGTCCTCGTTGAAGCAGTACTTCACCTCGTCCAGATCAATGTTCAGCTCCAGATCCTTGGAAGACCACTGCTTTTCCATCATCACCAAAACCTTGCGGATCTGCTCGTCCAGGTAGAACTCCGTCTTATGGCTGACGATCTGCTGGTTCTCCAGGTTGGAGAGGATCAGGATGTTGGAGGACATTTTGACCAATCGGTCGGATTCGGTGACGATGATGTCGATATACTCCTTCTGTTCCTCCTCGGTCAGCCCCCCGGCCTGGAGCTGGCGGGCAAAGCCCTGAATGGACACCATGGGGGTCTTGAACTCATGGGAGAAGTTGTTGATGAAATCGTTGCGGAACATCTCGATGCTGTTCAGCTCCTCCGCCATATGGTTGAAGCTGTGTTGCAGGATGCCGAAATCCGTGGTCTGATCCATGGTCTCCTCAATGTGCACCTTGAAATTCCCCTTGGCGATCTTTTCCGTGGCCCGGATCATCTCCTTGAAGGAGTTGAAAATGCCCCGTGAAAGAAAGGCGGACAGGATGGTTCCGATGATGGGGCAGGCCAGAAGAAAGGCAGTCAGGGCAAGAAGGGGAGAGAAGAAAAGGGGGGGGAAGATCAACGAGAGGATCAGGTACATGCAGATGGAGATGACAGATGTCAGAAGCATGGAAAGGAAAATGAGCAGGATCACCGTACTGCGGAGGGACTTCAACTGTTTATGATGGCGGGGCCGGTTCTCCTTTTTCCGGTTTGGCCGGTTCTCCCTGGGGGCGCTGTCAGAGCCAGGAGAAGTGCGCTTCATTTGAGGTACACCCCCTTGTACCCAAGCCCCCGCACGGTAATGATCTCAAAGTCCGGGTTCTCCCGGAAGCGATCCCGCAGGCGGCTGATGTGTACATCCACCGTGCGTTCGTCAGAATCACTGTCCATATCCCAGATCTCGTCCATAAGCTGGCGGCGTGTGAAGATCTTGTTGGGATAGGAAAGCAGCTTGAACAGGAGCATGAACTCCTTCTGGGGAAGCTCCATGCCGCCTGCCGGGGAGCTGCTGTCCCCATCGGTGCGGACGGTCAGGGAATCAAAGAACAGCACAGTGTTGCCTACCGTCAGCTTCCGCTCGCTGACCACACGGGAACGGCGCAAGAGGGCGGCGATGCGCAGGATCATCTCCTCCTCGTCCACCGGCTTGGTCATGTAATCATCTGTGCCGATCAGGAAGCCCTTATGCTTGTCCGCCGGCGTCTGCTTGGCCGTGACCATCAGGATGGGCAGGGTGTTTCCCCCGTCCCGCAGGATGCGGGTGAATTCATACCCGTCCATCTGCGGCATCATGATGTCCAGAATGATCAGATCGACATGCTTCTTGTCCAGCTGATTCAACGCATCCACGCCGTTGCTGGCAGGAATGGCGTTATACCCGTAACGATCCAGTACGGTACACATGAGACGGCGGGTATTGAAATCATCCTCAACGACCAGTATATCAAACATAGGTGCTCCGTCCTTTCGATCAAATATGGCGCAGGACAGCATACGGCAATAACTGACACCGTCCCATTTTCTTCTACCATTATACAACGCATATATGAACTGAATTTCAACATATCGTGCCGGTTCTGAAAATTTGTATGACATACGATGGGGTTACAAAAAGGGCTGTCACACCTTTGCGTGACAGCCCGGGGTCTCTACCGACTATGAGTGACAAACGGAACCCGGAAAACCCGCATCCGACTTGTCAGTTATAGAAGCAGTCAGTTTTCCTTTCTCTTTTTCAGAGCCACGCCAGCGACAGCGGCCACAGCCAGCACGGCGACAGTACCACCCAGGACGGAGGAACAGCCAGTGTCAGCATCATCGGGGGCGGTCGTTGTGGCATCACCCGCAGGAGCCTCGGTCGTGACCGGTGTATCCGTGGTCGGCTCTGTCACAGGAGCACTCTCCTGTGCCGTGGTTTCGGGGGTCACAGGAACGGTTTCAGGTTCAGTCTCCGGTACAGTCTCCGGTTCGGTGACTTCGTTGCTCTCCGGCTCGGTAGGCAGTTCTTCGGTGGGCACCTCGATGAGCGTATACACAGCTTTGACGGTAAAGTTCTTGTCAGCCATTGTATAGGTAGCCCATGCGCCGGTATACCCCTCCTTTTCGGGGACATCCGGCTCCTTCACGGAGGTAGCACCGGCCTCAAAGGGAACCTTGGCCACCACCTGATTGTTGGCGATGAAGGTGACGGTGTAGGTCTTGTAGACATGGTTGAACTGGAAAGCGGCATCCTCGGAGTCAAAGAAAGCGATGTACTCGACTTCCATCGAACCTTCAGCGGACGCATCGAAGAAATCAAAACGAATGAAGTTGATCTCCCAGGTCTCTGTGTTCAGAGAGGACACACCGACCGTAGCCAGGTCAATGATGTCAATGTGCCATGCGTCATCGCCCACCAGCTCTATCTTGAAGGACTGGCCGGCCTCCGGCCCGGTGCTGGTGGAGGAGAGGAAGAACTCTGCCTTATCGCTGACGGCGGTCTTATAGCGGACGACCATGTAGCGGGCGGCGGTCTTAGTCTCATTGAACAGCATGTAGTTGGCATCACCGCCTGTGGCAGTCAGTGTCACGATACCGGTGCTGTCATCCTTGGTGACGGTCGCATTGTTGGTAGAAGTGCCGACCAGCCTGGAGCCGTCCAGGAGCAGGGTGGGGGTGGCATTGACAGGCACACGCACATCCTCAGCCCGGAAGGTGTAGGAATAGGTTCCGTCCCCGTTGTCCGTGACCGGGTACACATCCCCGTTCTTGTCGGTATAGGTGAACCCACTCTCCCCAGCGGTGAGCTGGCTCTCCTGCAGGGTGGCGGTCTTGGTCACGATGTGCAGCTCATTGAGCTTCAGGTAGCCCTCCACGCCGGCACGGGTGGTGAAGCCCTTGATGTAGGCCACATCAACGGTCTCCTCGCCGGTGAAGGTGTAGGCACCGCCGTTCACATTCCGGGCCTCCAGGGGGTCGAAGCGGAAGTAGCTCAGGGACTGTGTTTCCTTATCGTAGAAGGAGTTGGTGGCCAGATCCACGATGACATAGGTCCAGCCGCTCCTATTGGCGGCGATCTCAAACTCGATCATGTTGGTGTCCGAGCTAATGCCCGCGGCCTGAGCCATGTAGATCTGCATACGGGGGATGATGGTGTGGTTGTTGTACTTGATCAGCAGGTACCGGCCGGTCATGGTCGCACTGCCGTTGACATAGTAGGTGTAGGGGTCGCCCTTCTCACCGGAGGTGAAGGTGACATACCCGTCCTCGTTGGATGTCATGGTGACACTGTTGGATCCGGCTCCGTTGACCAGATCTTCAGGCGACAGCGTCCAGCAGGGCTCGTAGGACACTTCCCAACCGTCATCGCTGACAGAGTGCTCGGCAGCCGTGACGGTGATGTTGGTGAACTTCAGCACCTCCACCTGGTAGCCATCCGCATCGCTGGCCTTTACGACCACCTCGGCGTATGTACCTTCCGGCAGGGTGATGAACACCGTGCTCCGGTTGCTGCCGGCATTGTAGTTGGCCTGGACAGCCTTGGCATTTTCCGTGCCATTGATGAAGATCGTGTAGTTCTTGAAGACGCTGTCACCGTGTACCACCTCTACCAGGTAGGAACAGGTGGCGGGCAGAGCGGCATCGGCGGCGATGGAGCCGCCCTCAAAAAGAACAGGGGCATCGGCAGTCTGGGTGTTTTCGGTCTGCAGGCCGATCTGCTCAAGAACCGTGACCGTGTAATCACCGTCTGCCGAGACAGGAAAGACACAGAGAGCCGAGACGAGAAGTGCGGCCACTGTGATCAGGGTGAGAAACTTTTTCATGCTCATACCTCCGAGAATAGGATGTAATTATTATACAAACATGGAGCGGATTTGTCAAGAGCTTTTTGCAAAATGTCAGACTTTTGGATGAAATCGGGTTACAGTTCAGGTAGGGTACGGGGGAACGCCTGGGGGCTTCTTGATAAGAACA
>CAMEON010000059.1 GCA_945929845.1 uncultured Clostridia bacterium
TGGTTGGAATTGTCCAACCAAAAGCCGATCCGTGGTGTTGTCTGCATTTTACTAAGGAACCGCTGATTTATTCGGCGGCACATCTTCGGCACATCTTTTCCCGCCTGCTTCTTGCCGAAAAACTCGATGTACATCCAGTACATCTTGAGTTTTTCGCAATCGCAGGCGAAAAAATCTGTACCGAATCTGCACCACCTCATTAAATCAGCGTTTTCTTAAGAAAATTGACTGCGGCTATTTTAGCACAATCCATCGGCTGTGTCAAGAGGTGCAGGCACATTTTAATATTTGTTCATTTTTAATTCATGCTTTGGTCACAATACCCCGCATCGTCCGGAATGCCAATTTCAGGTTTCCCCTATATTTCCGGCACAAGGTGGTTATAATAGCTACGACGACATGCGGACAAGCAGAGCAAGGAGGGGCAAAGTATGTCAACAGACCATCGGGAAACAGCAGAAGCAGAGAAAGCGGCGGGAAACGGAAAAAAGCCCGGCTTCTTCAGCAGGATCATAAAAAAGAAAGAAAAGGGAGAACCACCGGAGGCAGCAGGATCCGGACAGCCGGACTCCGCCCACCGCCATACCCCGGACAGGACGGTATCCGCCCCCGTCAGCGGTCGGGTCATTCCGCTGTCCCAGGTGCCCGACGAGGCCTTCTCCTCCGGCGTACTGGGTCAGGGGGTCGGCATCATGCCGGACGGGGAGACGGTGTGTGCGCCCTTTGACGGCACGGTGGATATGCTGTCCGGAACCGGGCACGCCATTGGCCTGCGCCGGGGGGACGGCATGTCCCTGCTGATCCATGTGGGCATTGACACAGTCAGACTGAACGGGCAGGGCTTTCAGGCGGCTGTGAAAGAGGGAGCGAGGGTACAAACGGGGGACACGCTGATCAGGTTTGACCGTACCTTCCTGACGCAGGAGGGTTACGACCCGACCGTGGTGATCCTGATCACCGAACCGCCCGAGAGCAGGCCTGAGAGCCTGCCCGCAGGCCTGCTTTCGGATCAGGAAATCACCTGTGCCACCGAGCCCGACGGCACGGTAGGGATCGGCGACCCGTTGCTGTACCTGCGGCATCGGGAGGCGCAGGCATGAGCCAGTCTCCAGGTGCATCTGTGCCACAAACAACAGGGATAGGAAAGGAAGGCAAAAGCAGATCCATGAAAGAATTCAAGTATGTCATCCGTGACGAAGTAGGCATTCACGCAAGGCCGGCCGGTCTTCTGGTCAAGGAGGCTCAGCGCTTTTCCAGTGCCGTGCAGATACACCGGGGGGACAGGACAGCAGACGGCAAGAAGCTGTTCGCCCTCATGGCCCTGGGGGTCAAGTGCGGGGATGAGGTCACGGTACAGTGTCAGGGGGAGGACGAGGATGAAGCCGCCCGGGCATTGCAGGTATTTTTCCGGGACAAGCTATGAACGGAGGTATGCGGGATGGAGGTACTCAACGGCAAGGGCGTGTGTGACGGGATCGCCATAGGTAGGATCTCCTTTTTGAAGCAGCACCATGCGGTGGTTCAGCGCACACGGGTGGAGGATCCAGCCGCCGAACAAGCCCGCTTTGAGCAGGCCCGGGACAAGGCGGCACAGGAGCTGTCCCAGCTCTACCGCAAGGCTCTGAGGGAGGTTGGCGAGACCAACGCCGGCATTTTCGACATCCACCGGATGATGCTGGAGGATGAGGATTACAACGAGTCTGTGGAGAACCTGATACACACGCAAAGGGTCAACGCAGAGTATGCGGTAGCCGTGACCTCGGACAACTTTGCCGACATGTTCTCCTCCATGGACAGCGAGTATATGCGGGCACGGGCTCAGGATGTGCGGGATGTCTCCAATCGGCTCATCCGCCTGCTCTCCGGCAGTGCCGGGAATGGGGTGCCAGAGGCCGCCGCAGAGGCAGAATCAGAGGGGCGCATCCTCTGTGCCGACGATCTGACACCCAGCGAGACAGTCCAACTGGACAAGACCCATGTGCTGGCCTTTGTGACCCGGCACGGCTCCGCCAACTCCCACACGGCTATTCTGGCACGCACCATGGGTATCCCGGCTGTGGTGGGCGTTAAGGATCTGACGGACGCCTGGGACGGGCAGATGGCCGCCGTGGATGGCTCTCAGGGCATAGTCTACATGGAACCGGACCGGGAGACCACCACCGCCCTGCTGGTCAGGCAGGAGGAGGCCGAGAAGTACCGGGCACGGCTCCGTGCCCTCAAGGGCAAGGAGAACAGAACCCGGGACGGCAGGACGGTTCAACTTTATGCCAACATCGGGGCCCCGGAGGACATCGGTGCCGCTCTCTTCAACGATGCGGGGGGCATCGGGCTGTTCCGCAGTGAGTTCTTGTACCTGCGGAGCGACGACTACCCCAGCGAGCTGACCCAGTATGCCGCCTACCGGAAGATATTGGAGAGCATGGCCGGGAAAAAGGTGATCATCCGCACCCTGGACATCGGGGCGGACAAGCAGATCGGCTACTTCGGCCTGGGCAAGGAGGAGAACCCCGCCCTGGGCTACCGTGCCATCCGGATATGTCTGACCCGGCCTGACATTTTCAAGACCCAGCTCCGGGCGCTGTACCGTGCCTCCGTCTGCGGCAACCTGGCCATCATGTTTCCCATGATCACCTCGCTGAAGGAGGTATTGCAGATCCGGGAGATCATCGCCCAGGTCAAGGCGGAGCTGACGGCGGAGGGGTTCCGGTACGCCGACCATGTGGAGATCGGCATCATGATAGAGACCCCCGCCGCCGCCCTCATCAGCGACCGGCTGGCGCCGGAGGTGGACTTTTTCAGCGTGGGTACCAACGACCTGATCCAGTACACCCTGGCCTGTGACCGGCAGAACCCCCTGCTGGAGCCCTTCTGCGACACCCACCATGAGGCCATCCTCCGGCTGATCGGCATGGCCACGGAGGCCGCCCACAGACACGGCAAGTGGATCGGCATCTGCGGGGAACTGGGTAGCGATACCTCCCTGACGGAACAGTGGCTCCGCATGGGCATTGACGAGCTTTCCGTCTCCCCATCCCAGATCCTGCGTGTCCGGGAGAAGATACGGAGCATTACGGTGGAATAGGGGTACGGAGGTACGCTGAGGGAACTTTCTGAAGAAAGTTCCCCCAGACCCCTTCAAAGACTTTCAACCATGTTTTGGTTACAGTTCACCTACTCCCCCACAGTGCGTTCCCTTTTCCGCCGTAGAGCGGGGCGAGGGATCCCCGCGAAGGCGTTTTTGCTATTTCGAACAACAGTCACGCTGGTTCCTCTGGGAAAACGATAGCAAATATATGACAGAAAAACGCCCCGAACAGTACACAATATATGTTTTGAAAGTTCTTGGGGGTCTGGGGGCTTCTTTCAAGAAGCCCCCAGGCGTTCTCCTGTACCCTACCTGAACTGTAACATGTTTTGTTTGCTATTCGGTGCGTCCACTGAAAAAATACTTGACAAAACAGGCGTTTCTGTGTATAATCGGGACAGAGGCCTCCCGGTGGAAGCCGGGGCGGCAATCACCCTCTTTGGGAAGGACGGTGCCCCATGAACCAGACCTATGAATTTTCTCCGACTGTGCCCCGGCATGAGATCACCTTGGCGTATGCCCACCTGTCCATGCGTGTGCAGGAGGGGAATGCCCGGGGCGACGGGCTTCCGTTGCCCGGTGTATGCTACCTGGGGTATGTGTTACCCCTGTCCCATCTGGAGACTCGGATGCTGAAGCTACTGCTACTGGCCGTGGAGGGGCCTGCCACCGGATACGGAGACAAGGACGGCTACATACCCTCCCTGGCTCTGGGAGAGGCCGGGCGATTGCGCACGGCGATAGGTGTGTTCGGCTCCCATATCCCCGCCGACCAGGTGGCTGTCCATGTCATGCGCATCAACCGGAAAGCAAAGATCATCGGCGGCCGTCGCCTGATCCTCAGCCACAAGGGGCGTGGGTATCGGCTCAATCCCTATATGTAACACACAAGTCAAAGGCAGCCACCCGAAGCCCGGTGACTGCCTTCTTTTTATTCGTAACGGGACAGGGCTTCTTCCAGATATGTCCTGAAGTACCCGGTGCGATCATGGACGAAGTCCAGCATATCCTGCCGGGTCGCCTTCCAGCAGGCCAGCGAGTAGGCGGGGTATATCTTTCCCCTTTCCTGCCAGAGCCGGATGTGGGCGGCCACAGTTTCCCCGGCGGCATCCATGTAGGCGTGGATCTGCTCCGTCATCATATCCGCACAGGTTCCTGACATGAGCAGGTCACAGGCGGCACGGAATGTCTCACGGAATCCCTCATGCCGCAGGCAGAAATCAAACAGCCCCAGCATCCCCATTTCGTCTCCGTAGTAGCCCGACGACGGATCGTAGGTGTAGCCGTTGCCATCCCAGTAGAACAGGAGCAGGCGGCGCAAGGTGTCGGTGTCCGCCATGGAGTAGGTGGTATTGGAGATTCTGGATGCCTCATCATGGAGGGCAAAGCACAGATCCATGTCCCGTATAACCAGCCGCCACTTGCCGTCCCCATACTTCCCTGCCCCCTGACTCTCTCCGGTATACCGCCACACCATCACATTGTTCTGGGGCCAGTCGGTGTTGCACAGGTAGGTCATCACGGCGTAGTACCAGGCCAGATTTTCCATGTCTATCCGGTCGGACACATAGGCGTACGCCCGGTCGTAGTCCTCGTCCTCTGTCAGCGCATGGGCGGTGGCATAGGCACAAAGGGATTCCCAGGCAGTAATCTCGCTCTCCTCCCCGGATTCCACCTTGTAGTACATATTCTTCCCGTCCTTCTTGCCCTTGAGCACGGTCACTTGACTGCTGTCAAGGCCAAAGGCGGTCTCCACCAGATCCTCGTCGAAGTCCTCCTTCATGTTGAGGAAGCCGTAGAATGCCCCGTTCAGGTACACCGCCACCGGGATTTCCCGCTGGGCGAACGCGCTGACCCCGCACAGTGCCTCCAGCGCCACGCAGAAATTGTTTGCCACCGCATCCCGGGTCATGTTCATGCGCAGGAAGTTTTCCCGTGCCTGCCAGGTGCTGTCGTTGCCGCCATTGCGCAACAGGAACTTGTCGTACTCTGTGCAACCATTCTCACCGAACAGTGCCCCGCGGAATTTCCCGCTCCCGCTGTACAGGGTGCCCGTCTCATCAAAATAATCCGCCTTGCGGGCCACGATGCGTAGCGAGGCCGGGTCAAAGCTACGGGAGCCGGCCCCGGCCAGCCGGATGCCGCCGTCCTGATGGATCAGCACGGTTCCATCCGTCTCGTAGATCTCCACGCTGACCGGGCGTTCCCATTCCTTGCCCGTCCCGTCCCGGTTGGTGAATATCCCGCTCTCCGAGGTCAGATTGCTCTGGTCGGTGGTCAGAGCCACCACCCGCAGGTCAGAGCAACCGCTCCGCAGGTAGGTGTTGGTGACAATATGCCCGCAGACAGCCCCGTCCCGGCACACCGCCGCACGGATCACCATGCAGTCGCTGTCCTCGCACAGGGGGATCCGGTCGATGTATACCGGGGAGGCGGCGGTGGGCAGGTTACCGTCGGTGGTGTAGGTGATATAACTCCCCGGGGCGCAACCGTCCGGCAGGGAAAGGATCAGCATCTCTCCTGAGGCAACATACCCGCCCGGCACGGAGAAGAGCACATCCAGGCCGGAGGTGTTACCCGCTGCCTCGGTATCTTTATCTGTTTCTTCTTCCGGCGCAGAGTCGGAGGTCGCCCCGGTGTTGCTATCTGTTTCGCCCTGTGGTTCCGTTCCCGCAGGAGAGATGGGATCAGCCCCGATGCCAGTATCCGCACCGGGGCTGTCTATGATCTGACCCTCCCCGCCGCCGGTACACCCGGTCAGCAACAGGCAGAGGGTCAAGGCTGCCACCAAGGCTTTACGCCTTCTCGTTTTCTCCTGCATCTCTTCTCCGTCCCCTCAGGAGCACGGCGGCGGGAACCACCAGGAATGGCCACACAGCCAACCCGGCGGAGGCACAACCGCCGGATTCCTTACCGGTACCCGCACCGGTGCCCGCACCGGTGCTTGTACCCTCATCAGTGTTCTCCCCGCCTTGGGAGGTGGTATCTGCCGGGGCTGTGGCCGTCTCCTCGTCCGTCACCGGTTCTTCGGTGTCTTCCGCAGTACCCGGCTCCGTATCCGTCTCCCCGGCGGTGGCTGTCTCCTCCGGATCAGCGGCCAGCGTGATCTTCAGGAAATCCCTGACCGGGAAATCCGTGTCGTTGAACTTATAGGCGGCCAGGATCTGCCCCTCGGTATCCGCATCAATGGCGCAAGGAAGTACGCTGAAGGCCGTCCCGATGGCCGGGGTAAATCCGGTGGAATCCAAATGGACACCATCCCCGCCGGGGGCGGTGCAGTCGGCGTCAAGCCGCATGAGCGACCAGGGGATCATGACCTCAATGGTATAGCCGTCTGTCCCTGCCTTATGTCCGGAAGCCTTTCCGGTGACCTGATCTGTGACCAGCCCTTCGCCGTAGTTATGCCGATAGGCGATCACCCGCCCGTCCCGGGTCGCCCCGAAGGAGAAGAACAGCCCTTCCGCGTGGCCGTCCCCCGGCAGTACATTGCCGGGGTTTATGGAGATCTCCAGGCAGTCAATGCCCACCCAGTGGCCGTTCTCGTCACGGTATGAGGGGGTGGTGTCGTTGATGGTTCCGGCGTAGTACAAGCCTTGCTCATCCCAGGCGAAGTACCAGGTCACGCTGGATGTGCCCACCTCGCCTACCCAGGCTGAGGCGGTGGAGGCATCCATGGTATAGCTTGTGGCATACTCCCCCTCCGCAATCTCACCGTCCACCGTGGGGTGTCCGTATACAGCCACGATGTCCGGCGAGGGCACCAGGGCATAGGCCGGCATGGCTGGACACAGAGCAAGTGCCATGACCACGCAGGCCAATATACACAGGCATGAGATCATCTTCCTCATTTTCATAGGTCGTTTTCCCTTTCGGTTCTTTTCATTCCACCACGACCTTGAAGGTACGGGGCTCAGCCGCACTCATGTTGACAACGAAGGAGTAGGAGAAGGAGTTGTCCTCATCGTACAGCACGGCATAGCCGTCAAAGCCCCAGTCGGAGCTGACCTCATACGGCACCCATTCCCCGTCTATCAGCTCATAGATCCCGGCCGTTCCGAAATCCCGGAAGCCATAGACCCGCACGGTGATGTTGTAATCCCGGTCATAATAGGTGGTGTAGCTGGTCTGTCCCTCGGAAGCTGTACCGGTTCTGTCCACATTGTCCAACCCACCGGACAGGGTGAAGATGGCGGTCTGTCCATCTGCCGTCCGTACCTTGGGAACCCAGGGGTCGTCCAGCACGATGTCCTTCTCGGAAGTGGTCACGATGGGATGCACCAGGGTATTTTCCCTTGTCAGGCGCACATTCTCATCATCCTGCGAATGGATGCCGTCGCCCCAGGGCATGAGGATCATGTCGATGTGGATGTAGTCGCCGCTCTGCAGGGTCACGCTGTCCAGATCCAGGGTCAGCACCAACCGGTGGTTTGTCTCCACGATCACCAGCGGCCCGGTGTAGGGCTGTCCGCCGATGACAATGTCATAGCCTTTAATGAGCACGGACAGGTTGGAGTACATATCATGACTGTCGAACACGCTGGGGTCCGGATCCTGCAGGAGGAAGTAGTCAAAGTACGGGTACTCACTGCCCAGGGTATAGATCCGGCTTCTGACGGAGCCGGAGGAACTCACCACCTGGGGCTGATTGTTCTCATCCAGGTATCCCAGCTTCTGATAGTCGTAGCTCTGATTGGTGGTCATGGCATAGATCTCAAAGTCCTTGGTAAAGTCGTCAATGACAATGGTATCCGTCACCCGGTAGTCAAGCTGGTAGTAGGCCCGGTTCTCGTCGTACTGGGGCATTTCCACATGGCGCAGATCCGCCTCCATCTTCCCGTCCCCAGAAACAAAGTGCATGGTTATGTCCGAGTAGGTGGGGCCGGCGGAGTCGATGCAGTGCCATACGCTATTGGTGCTGTAGGTCACACCGTCGGAGGTGTACTGGAGGAAGGTGTGGTAACCGTTGTTGTCATGCTGAGGCTGGTCGCCACGCATGGTGCCGGAGCCGATCAGGTTGCCGTCGGCATCCAGTTTGCCGTAGAAAACATCCCGCCAGTAGGTCTGAGACATGGCCCGGTGGTCAGGCAGACGGTTGTTGATGAGGGTGTTGTAGAAGGTAATGCAGTTGGTTTCCGTGACGCCGGTGGACAGATGGTAGTAGGCCTCGTGGAACCGGATGGAGGAGATCTGCTTCAACCGGAATTGCCCCCACGACTCATACAGGTGTACCACCGTCAGCTCCTCCGTGCGATCCGCCTCTACCACCATGGGGAAGAAGGCGTAACCATAGGGTATGCTGTCCCCATAGGTGTATTCCAGCTCCTCCCCGTCATGGCCGAAGTTCTTGCACACTTCCACCCGGATGGGCAGCATCTGATCCATACGGTTCAGCACCGCCGCATTCTCCAGGCAACCGTCCGGCGTATGGGCCAGGATGTAGATCTTCCGGTCTGCCCCGTCGCCGGTGATGCGGAAGGACACGGCGTTCAGCTCCTCCGGATGCTCATACAGGTAGGAGAAGTCACCGGCATGGCGCACCATGAACTCGTACACACCCCGCAGGGCATTGTAACCGGCATAGTAGGTACTATTGTCATGCTCTCCGATCACCTCCACCTGCTCCAGAGGGTTCCGCTCGCAGTTGGCCTCAAACAGGAAGGCATCGAAATCATGGGAGGGATCCGTGTAGATGCGGTGCCCCACAAAGACCTCGGAATCCTTGCTCATACTGCCCCCCGCCGGGGTGTAGGACTGGCGCAGGATGTACACGCCATCCTCCAGTGTCACCGACAAGTGCCCGCTGGTCTCATGGGGCAGAAGAATGTAGCCGAAGATACCGGCATCCTTGATGTCAAAGCCCACATACTCAGCACTGTCCCAGTCCACGCCGTCAAGGGAGGTGTGGATGCCGCTCTTGTCGCGCACCACCACCTTCTGCACGGTGTCTGCGGAGATTTTGGTCTCCGTACCCATGGCAGCTATGCCACTGACATCCCGATTGGCCATGAAGCGGGCCACATCGTTGATCTTGTCAGAGTAGGCAATGAAATCACGGTCAAGCCCCATACGGGCGATGACATCGTTCTCGTACTTGATCAGTCGGATGTCCTGGATCTCCACCCTCTCGCCGGCGGCACTGCCGATATCCAGCCGCAGGCCGGACAGCGTGCCGGTGAAGTTGGTTCCATTGGCTATATTCACGACATATGTGTGGTATTCCCCGTCATTGGACACTGCAAAATTCAGGCTTTGTTCTGCATTGAAGGAGGTACTACCCCCTGCTATGAAGAACAGTTGCGCTGAAGTGGAGCGTTCGGACTTCAGGGTGATCAGTACGGCATCGTATCCGTCGGCAGGTATGTTCAGCTTGTTGTAGCAAATGTACGGATCCCGGCTGCTCTGCACCACAAAGGCGTATCCCCCGTCCGCGGTCTTGACCGGTGCTCTCATGTCGTTCAGTCCGGTGACTGCTCCCACATCCACGCTACAGGCATCTCCGATCCCCTGGGTACCTACAAAAGTCTGATCCAGCACATGCACATCGTAGTAGTAGAAGCCCTGGTCATACACATTGACACGGCCTGTGGAGGTGGATGCGTAGTAGGTCAGGCCGTCCGTTGTCGTCAGAAAGGTGTCCATGGTATCCGTCAGGTAGGGCTGTCCGGTCAGGTTTTCCAGCACAGCCACGGCAGCAGGCCGCTCCGAAGGACTCAAAGAATACTTCAGGCAGACATTCTGATTCTGGATCACGAACTCCGACTGCTCGGAGGAGCTGTAATACCCGGTGACGCCGTTGGCAAGCCCGGCGGCCACATTGATGGTCTTGGCGTTTTCTGCCCCGGCATAGGCGGGATAGGTCTCCCGCTCAGTCTCAGGTGCCTCCGTCACGGGGTCGGTGTCTGTCTCTTCCCTTGTGCTCACCGGAGCTTCGGTTTCTTCCGACGGTTCGGAGTCAGGCTCGGTCACGCCCGGCTCGGTGGGGGTATCCTGACTTGTGGGCGGGTCAGTCTCAGTCCCCCCAGCGGGCCTGTCGTCATTCTGACAGGCGGCAAAACAGGCGCACACGGTGATGGCCAGACATGCTGTCAGCACCAGGCGGAGTGCGGTACGGATGCGGTTGATCATACGGTAATAACCTTCCTTTCATTTTCGGGTACGATGGTGTTGTGCTCTTTTGTGCGATTCATTATATCATACTACCCGCTGTTTGTCAATACTTCACGAACAATCTTCCATTATGCGATCCTGTTATGGGTTACAGTTCACCTACCCCCCGCCGTGCGCTCCCTTTTCCGCCGTAGAGCGGGGCGAGGGGCCCCCGCGAAGGCGTTTCTGCTGTTTTGGGCATCAGCAACGCTGGCTCCTTTGGAAAAACGACAACAAATATATGACAGAATAACGCTTCGAATCATACACAATACCTGTTTTGAAAGTTCTTGAGGGGTGTGGGGAACTTCTTTCAAGAAGTTCCCCACCGCATCCCGTACCCCCACCTGAATTGTAACTGTTATGGCTACAGTACAAGCACTTGACCGCAATATGTCCGAATGATCCTTGACATGCCCCGGTCAGACACCTGAACTGTAACCAAGAATTTTGCCATGTGGTAAACTTCTGCCCCTGCCGGATTGACAAAGCCCGCAATTTATGGTATCATGTCCCTGCTATACGAATAACCCCTTGTGATCGGAGGTTTTTTACCATGGAGCAAGCCCGTACCACCACCCTCTGCCCCGCCCCGGACGGTCTCCGGGTGGATCTTCTTTCCCACCCCTTCGGCATTGACAGACACAGTCCGACCTTCCGTTGGGTCATGCACAGCGACAAACCCTGCCAGGTGCAGACCGGCTACCGTTTGGTGTTGGCCGCAAGTGCCTGTGCCATGGCTGCCGGGGTGTACCTGTGGGACACCGGCTGGGTGGCCACCGGGCTGAACGCCGGCGTCACACCGCCTGGCCTGGAGAGCGTGCTGGAGGACAACCGCCTGTACCACTGGGCAGTGGCCACCCGGGACGGGGACGGGCAGGAGAGCCCCCTGTCCCGACCCGCCGTCTTCTCCACCGCACCAGGGACGCTGTGGGAGGACACCCGTGGCATCTGGGCCGCCGGAGCGACCGGAGAGCAGGCAGACGATGTCTTTGTCTTCCTGCGCCACGAGTTTTCCCTGACCGGGGAGGAGTACGCCGCCCTGGATCGGGCGGTACTGACCGCCACAGCCCGCTCCCCGGAGCCTGCCCGGCAGTATGTGTACAACCTGTCCCTGAACGGGCAATGGGTAGGCGTAGGCCCGGCTCGGTACGGGACCGACCCGGACGGGGCACCGGTGCTGTACCATCAGAGCTACGATGTGACCGGACGGCTGACCGCCGGGGACAACTGCCTGTCCGCCCTGTGCTACACGGCGGAGGACAAGCTGTTCCTCTGCCAGATGACCCTGTTTTTCAAGGACGGACGCCGCCGGGTGGCGGTCAATACGGCCCGGGATGCCGATTCCTGGCAAGCCCTGGGCGGGGATCCGGCCTTTCGGCCCTCCCACTCCATCGGCACCGGGTACTACACCGCCCACGCCAACAACCTGGATGCCACGGCTTACCCCTTCGGGTACGACAGGGTCGGCTTTGATGCCACGGGATGGTCTGCCCCCTTTGTGGGCGGGGACATAGCCGCCGGTATGCGCCTGACCCCGGCCATGGAGGATCCGGTCAGCCGGTACCCTGCGCCCCGGGAGCGCATCCGGCTGGAGGAGCGGGACGGCGGCGTGCGCATCGACCTGGGGGCGGAAATTGTGGGTGGCTTCGGTCTGGATGTCACGGTGGACAGCCCGGCTACCCTGACCCTGGCCTTTGGGGAGGAGCTGGAGGCGGACGGCCGGGTCCGGTCAGCCATGAACACCGGGAATGTGTACCGGGAGACCTGGCAGCTCCGGACTGGGGAGAACCATCTGGACACAGTGGACATGATGTGTTACCGGTATGTGTTCATCACCGGCTGTCCGGTGCCCCTGACCCCCCCCTGCGTCCGGGGTCTGGAAGTGCGGGCAGCACTTCCCATGGAGGAAGCCGCCTTCACCTCGGACAGCCCCCTTTTGAACCGGATATATGCCCTTCTCCGCCACACCGTCCGGGTCACCACCCAGGATCTGTTCGTGGACTCTCAGTCCCGGGAGCGGGGTGCCTATGAGGGGGATCTGCTCATCAACCAACTGGCCGCCTACCTCTTCTCGGATGCCTACAGCATCCCACGCTTCACCGCCGAATACCTGTACACCCACCGCACCTGGCCCGCTGAGTACATCCTGTACTCCGTCCTGTGCGCCCGGCTGGACTGTCTTGTCACCGGGGATCTCCGGTCTGCCTGCGCCTGGTACGACCTTTTGAAGAGCAAGACCTTCACCCGGTACCTGAACCGGGAGGTGGGCCTGCTGGAGAGCGGCAACCGGGGCGGGGCGGGCAGGGATGCCATCCTGGTGGACTGGCCCCCATCCGAGCGGGATGGGTATGACATGACGGTGGTATACAACACCGTGCTCAACGCCGTAGCTGTCCGCAGTTACCGGGATCTGGCCGACCTGGCCCGGTGGACAGGACACCCGGAGGATGCCGCCGCCTTTGACGGGTTGGCCGACCGTCTCCGGGATGCCATGATCACCAGGCTGT
>CAMEON010000060.1 GCA_945929845.1 uncultured Clostridia bacterium
GATACTTGTTCTGATAGTCATAGAAGCCGGTCTTGGGGATGATCTCCACGGCTGGCAGAACCTTCCCGCCGAGGATGCTGACCGTCAGTTCCCGGCCGAAGATCCGCTTCTCCGCCAGTATGTCCGTACCGTATCCGGCGGCCAGGCGAAGTGCCTCCTCCAGTGCTGCCCGGTTCTCCACCATGGACACCCCCACACTGGAGCCACAGGCACTGGGCTTGATGACGGCGGGGTAGCCGATGCGCTCCTCCACCGTCCGGACCGCATCCCCGGCACTGTCCCCGGAGGACAGGCGCACCCAGGGCGGCGTGGGGATCCCAGCCTGCTCCATCATCAGCTTGGACAGATCCTTGTCCATGGCCAGCAGACTTCCCACATAGCCGGAGCCGGTGTAGGGAATGCCCTCCATGTCCAGCACCGCCTGGAGCTGACCGTTCTCCCCCACATCGCCGTGCAGGCCGATGAACACCACCTCCGCCCGGTGACAAAGGGACAGAACGCCGGGGCCAAGACGGCACTCCCCCCGTCCTGTTTCCTGCTTCAGACGCACCAGGTCGGGCACCGTTGGGCCCACCCGATAGACCGGGATCCTGCCCGTCCGGAAGACAGGCTCCCCTCCGTCCACGCCCCGCCCGGTGTACAGATCGCACAGGCAGACCTCATGCCCCCGCTGAGCCAGCGCATCGGCGACCAGACTGCCTGAGGTCAGGGACACCTCCCGCTCGGGAGACAGACCCCCGGCCAATACCAGAATTTTCATGAATCCGGCTTCCTCCGTTGACAAAAATCTTCAATGAAGTATATGCGTGTTCCCCTGTGCCGGTGCGCCGTCGCCCGGGGCTTCCCCGGCCGTCAGGATCACCACCCGGTCACGGCCTCCCAGATCCCTGATGACCTGGGGGGACGACCATCCCCCTGCCGCCCGGGCCAGAGTCAGGACATCCTCTGCCTGATCGTAGCCAATCTCCAGGAGCAACAGCCCGCCGTCGGCCAGGAGGGGGCGGTACTCCGTCAGGATGGCCCGGTAGAAGCGCAGACCGTCCTCCCCACCATCCAGTGCCGCCCGTGGCTCAAAGGACAGCTCCGGGGAAAGGCCGTCCAGCTCTGCCCGGCGGATGTAGGGCGGATTGGACAGCAGGGCACCAAAGCGGGCGCAGGCGGTCTCCCTGCCGGGCGGACAGACGGCGGTGAGAACTGCCCGCAGATGATCCCAGCCGCCGTCCAGCAGGTCGGCCTGCACCGGAATGAATCTGTCCTCCACCCCGCAAGCCCGGGCGTTTTCACAGGCCAGGGACAGGGTGTCCGGATATAACTCCAGAGCGGCACAGCGCAGATCCGGTCGGGCGGACAGCAGGGACACGGCGATACACCCGCTCCCGGTGCACAGATCCGCCGCCAGCGTCCCCTGCGGGATCCGGCGGATGGCCTGCTCCACTAAGATCTCTGTGTCCGGCCGGGGAATCAGGCAGTGCGGATCCACCCGGAAGGGAAGGCCGAAGAAATCCCAGCTCCCGAGAATGTATTGCAGGGGGTACCGGGACAGCCGCCGCTGTACCGCCTCATCCAGCCCCGGGGCATCAAACACCCGCCCCCTGTCGCAGAGAAGGGTAGCCCGGCTGACCCCGGCAAAGTGGGAGAGCAGCAGGGCCGCCTCCTCCCGGGCCTCTTCCACACCGGATGCGGCGAGGGTATCTGTCAGTGAATCATAGGAATATGGCAAAGCGAACCCTCCTCCGGTCTTTCTGCGTTTTTACGGTCAGTGGTCAACGGTCAGCGGTCAATCATCCGACATCCCCAGGTATATGCTGCATATATCGTCAAGGGAACTGTTCATCCAGAAATCGGAAAGAAGCTCCATGCTGGCGGTCTTTCCCTCCATGTGCGCCTGCACCGCCGGATCCTCCGACAGGAGGTAGGCAAGGCTGCTTGCATTTTCTATCCGGCTCAGGGTGTCACCCAGACGATGGCTGAAAACCGTATACTCATTCTTGTACTTGGCACGGCTTGAGGCTCTGTCCAGACCATCGGCACGGAAGCCGTTGCTGGACTGATTCACCATGAGCTTCCATCCGCCCAGGTCTGCGCCGTTGGCATCTGTGTCCGATACATAGAATCCGGTATACTGAATGTTGAGGGTTCCGTCTCCACTGGCAAGGGTGGTGATCAGCATACACACATCTTCGCCGACACAAACCGTAGCCTTGCCAAGTCTCCGATGACTGTCGGACACCGTATGGCTGTCCGGGTCAATGATGTCCAGGTATACGCCGGATTCGGCATGACCGTCTGCCGTGTTCAGGGTCTCAAAAAGGGCAACACGGGCCGTAAAGCTCTTGTATATGTAGGTCTGATTGGTGTCCGTATTTGTCCGCTTGACATGGAGTGTGAACTGTTCCGTGCGGGTGACTCTGTCGCCTGCCATAAGGAGCATGTCCGGAAGCTGATCGCCGACTTCCGCTGTGGTTGCCTCTGTGGCTTTTTCTGTGGTAGGCTCGTCGGTTTCGGAGGCAAGGCTGGTTGTTTCAATCATCTGTTCGCTGACCGTGTCGCCGGCGTTGGGGTTGGTTTCGCTGCTGCCGGCAGGGCTGTCCGGCGTAGCGCAGGAGGCCAACAGCATCGTGAGCACCATAGCGGAAAGCAGGCAGGTTTTCTTTTTCGTGTTCATGTCATGCATCCTCTTTTCGTTTTGGAAATTGATTGGCAACCTACGCTCAGGAGATGGAAGCTGGGTAGACTGCAGACCGTGTTATTATACAACAATTCAGCGCTTTTTGCAAGGCCTTTTCCGCTTTTTTCGAAGGATCGGTGTGATAGCTCGGCTACAGTTCACCTACCCCCCGCCGTGCGCTCTCTTTTCTGCTGTAGAGCGGGGCGATAGCGAAGGCGTTTTTGCTGTTTTGGCGACAGCAACGCATCGGCTCTGCCGGAGGCTCCCCGGAAAACAATACCCAAAATAGCAAAGGAAAACGCACTGAACCGTACATGACACATTGTTCTGAGAGTTCTTGGCGGCGTACTCCCCTTACCCCCGGCTGAGAGAAGCCTCATTCATAAAAAAGTCACAAAGCAAAATCGACCATTCCGTTGACAGACGGAAACAACCGTGCTATAATATCTTATAATTGGGGGAGAAGGTGTTTTTTTGAAAAGGCACCTTGTCGCCCATGTGTCAATGTTGATTCGGCTTGATAAATATATCCATTTTTGCCGTCAGGCGGAGTGCCCGACGGCAGGAGCCGGGAAAGGATTGGGTGTCATCTTGAATACGGAAAAGCAGGAAAGCGGAGGACGGACGGAGATTTCCGCCCTGTTCGATGCCGGGACCTTTGTGGAGTTGGGGGCCTATGTCCGCCGCAAGGGAGACAGGGAGACCTATGATGCGGTGCTGTGCGGCTACGGTGCGGTGGAGGGCAAGCTGACCTTCGCCTTTGCCCAGGACTGCGACCGCCTGGGCGGTGCCTTTGACGAGACAGGGGCGGAGAAGATCGAAAAGCTGTACCAGCAGGCGATCCGCAGTGGTGCGCCGGTGGTGGGCATATTCAACAGTGCCGGGGCTGTGGTGTTTGACGGCGCACCGGCTCTGTCGGCTTACGGACGGCTGATGAAGTGCGTGTCGGATGCTTCGGGTGTCGTGCCCCAGATCGCACTGATCAGCGGCGTGTGCGCCGGTATGGCGGCTGTGGCGGCCTCCCTGTTCGATGTGAGCGTGGCCGTCAAGGGAGATTCGGAGCTGTACATCAATCCGCCCTCCATTGTGGGGAAGGAGACCGGAGGGGTAGCCTATGCCGCCGCCGGTGGGCTGGTTTCCCTGGTGGCGGAGGATGCCGGAGCGGCCCGGGCGGCAGTCCGGTCGCTGATCGACCTTTTGCCCCTGAATAACCGTGACACCGCCGATGTGGATGCGACGGATGACCCGGGCCGTCCGGTGACTGTGACCGGACTTGCCGGCGGAGAGCTGGCGGCGGCTCTGGCTGACGGTGGCCGTGTGGTGTCGCTGTACGCTGACTATGGCAAGGAGCTGTTCACCGGCCTTTGCCGGATGGGTGGACGCACCGTGGGCGTGGTCGCCAGTGATCCCACCGTGTCCGAGGGTCGCCTGAGCACCGCCGGAGCCAAGAAGGCCGCCCGCCTTGTGAGCTTCTGCGACAGCTTCTCTCTCCCGGTGGTGACGCTGGTGGATTCCGTGGGCGTGGAGGATGGTGCCGACCCTGCACTGGCTCCGGCTCTCGGCAGACTGGCAACGGCTTACCTGGCTTCTACCACCGCCAAGGTGACTTGCGTGACGGGAAAGGCATACGGTGCCGCTTTCACCCTTCTTGGCTCCCGTGCCCTGGGTGCTGACCTGGCTCTGGCTCTGCCGGAGGCTGTCATCAGCGTCCTGCCCCCCGAGTCGGCTGTGGCCTTTGTCTGGAATGACAAGGTCAGCACCGACACCCCCCGTGAGACGGTGGAGGCCCAGTGGCGGGAGCTGTATGCCACCCCCCGTGCCGCCGCCGAGAGCGGGGATATCGACGATGTGATTGCCCCGGAGGAGCTTCGTGCCCGCCTGTGCGCCGCCCTGTATATGCTGGCCGGTAAGGCGGACGGCACCCCGGATCGCAAGCACGGCACGATGCCGCTCTGACCCGGGCCATATAGCCCTGAATAACCGGAACAGGCCGCCTTCGGCGGACGCTTTCCGTTGATTGAGAGTGTAAAGAAATGAATGTTGCTATGAAAAGAACAGTATCCCTGTGTCTTGCACTGTTCCTTGTCTGCCTGACCTGTATGGCTGTCACCTCCTGCGAGCAGGTCACAGCCTACACGCAGTTGCGGGACTATCTGGAGGAGCAGGGTCCCAGGGATGTGCAGGCGGAGTCGGGTTCCGTGGTGACACACGCCGCCTATGACAGCGGGAACCGGCAGATCACCCTGACCGCTTCGCTGTACGGTGATTCCAGCATGTCCCTCGTGATGATCCTGACAGATGACAAAGGTGAGTATGCGTTTTCCTGTGAGACAGTGGTTATGGCTGTGATGGTATTGAAGGGAAGCGGGACACTGAAGGCTTCCGCCTATGACGGGAGCACAGAGGTGGTCTTTGATACCTTTGAGGGTACAAGCACGCTGGAGTATGAACTCCGGCAAGTGGCCACCGTTTTGATGAACGGTCTGCTTCTGGATCTGGATGTGCTTTGCCATGAGGTGAATCTCTCTGTCACTGATTTCGGCTTTGAGATCCTGCCGGATAAGTATCGGGTGTCCGGCGGAGCCGCCGCCGAAGAGGATATGGGCGGCCCCTTCTCTGCCGCCCGCCTGGCCATGGCCGGTCAGATGATCCTGATCGGTTTGGGCATGGTGTTCCTGGTGCTGGCCATCCTGTGGGGCGTGCTGATCATCTTCAAAAAGGTGATGTATGACATTCCGCAGAAAAAGGCAAGGATCGCCGAGGCCGCCAAGGGCAGTCAGGAGGCACCGGAGGCACCGCCCGAGGAGACCGCTTCCGGAGAAGATGCGTCTGCCTCAAAGGAGACAGACACCGACACCGATGAGGGGGCCTTAGTTGCCGCCATCACCGCCGCCGTGGCCGCCGCCATCGCCGCAGACGAGGGGCTGTCCAGCCAGTTTGCAAATGGCTTCCGGGTGGTGTCCTTCAGAAAGAAGACCGACAGGGCCGGCTCCGGCGCTGTCTGGAATCGCTGATCCATACTCAAATTGATTGAATTACCGAAAGGAAGATACGGATATGAAAAGATTCAATGTAACTGTCAACGGTGTTGCTTACGATGTGGTGGTGGAGGAAGTGGACGGTAGCGAGGCCGCTCCCGCACCTGCCGCCGCTCCGGCGGCTCCCAAGGCCGCTCCTGCGCCTAAGGCTGCACCTGCCCCCAAGGCCGCTCCGGCCGGCAGTGTGGCTGTCAAGGCTCCCCTGCAGGGAAGCGTCATGAAGGTCAATGTCAAGCCCGGCGACACCGTGAAGAAGGGTGCGGCCGTGGTGGTCATCGAAGCGCTGAAGATGGAGAACGATGTGCCCGCTCCCCAGGACGGCGTGGTCGCCAGCGTGCTTGTCAAGAGCGGGGACTCCGTCAAGACCGACGAGGTTCTGCTTACGCTGAATTGACGGAGCCAATTGTGCCAATGAGTTTTGCCTGCCGGAGCTCCCGGCGGGCAGATTGAAAGGAAAATCACTGTCATGCTTGAAAGTTTACTGAATTTCCTGACCGGGACCGGTCTGTGGCAGTTGTTCTTTACCGAGACCGGTGCGGGGAACGGCCTGTTCGATGTGGCCGGATCCGGCTGGGCCTTCAATGTGATGTGCTGGCAGCCGCTTGTCATGTATGCGGTGGTGGGTATCCTTGCATACCTGGCCATCGTGAAGAAGTTTGAGCCGCTGTTGCTTCTGCCCATTGCCATCGGGATGCTTCTGACCAACCTGCCGGGAGCCGGACTGTTCCACATGGACTTCTTCATCGCCGATGAGATCGACTACGCCTACATCCTCCATCACGGCGGATTTTTGGATATGCTGTACCTGGGTGTCAAGCTGGGTATTTACCCCTGCCTGATCTTTATCGGCATCGGGGCCATGACCGACTTCTCGCCCCTGATCTCCAACCCCAAGAGCCTGCTGATCGGTGCCGGTGCCCAGCTCGGCGTGTTCGTCGCCTTCGCCCTGGCTCTCCTGTCCGGTCAGTTCTCCCCGGAGGAGGCCGCCGCCATCGGTATCATCGGAGGCGCAGATGGGCCTACGGCTATTCAGGTCACAAAGACTCTGGCTCCCGCCCTGTTGGGTGCCATCGCCATTGCGGCCTACTCTTACATGGCTCTCATCCCCATGATCCAGCCCCCCTTCATGCGCCTTCTGACCACCAAGAAGGAACGGGTCATCAAAATGAAGGAACTGCGCCCGGTGTCCAAGACCGAGAAGATCCTGTTCCCCATCGTGGTCACGCTGGTGGTGGGTCTGGTCGTGCCGGATGCGGTGGTGCTGATCGGTTCGCTGATGTTCGGAAACCTGCTGAATGTCTGCGGCGTGACCGACCGTCTGTCCAAAACCGCCCAGAATGAGCTGATGAACATCGTCACCATCTTCCTGGGTATCTCGGTGGGTGCCACCGCCAGTGCGGCTAACTTCCTGAGGGTGCAGACCCTGCTTATCATTGCCTGCGGCCTGTTTGCCTTCTGCATCTCCACCTGCGGCGGTCTGCTCACCGCCAAGGTCATGTGCCATGTGACCGGCGGCAAGATCAATCCCCTCATCGGCTCCGCCGGTGTGTCCGCCGTGCCGATGGCCGCCCGTGTGTCCCAGATCGAAGGGCAGAAGTCCGACCCGTCCAACTTCCTGCTCATGCACGCCATGGGCCCCAATGTGGCCGGAGTCATTGGCTCCGCTGTCGCCGCCGGTGTGTTCCTGTCCTGGTTCGCATGATGAGCGGCACATCTATTCCCAACCATATGTAAAAGAGAGGTCATAATCATGAGTCAGGTAAAAATAACCGAAACCGTTCTCCGTGACTCTCACCAGTCCCTGATCGCTACCAGGATGACGACGGAGGAAATGCTTCCGATCCTGGAGGCGATGGATGAGGTGGGCTACCACTCGCTGGAGGCCTGGGGCGGCGCTACCTTTGACAGCTGTATGCGCTTCCTCAACGAAGACCCCTGGGAGCGGCTCCGCAAGATCCGCAGTAAGGTGAAGAAGACCAAGCTGCAAATGCTGTTCCGGGGTCAGAACATCCTGGGCTACCGCCACTATGCCGACGATGTGGTGGAGTATTTCGTGCAGAAATCCATCGCCAACGGTATTGACATCATCCGCATTTTCGATGCCCTCAACGACCCCCGCAACCTGAAGACGGCCATCAACGCCACCATCAGGGAGGGGGGCCATGTGCAGGCGGCTTTCAGCTACACCACAGGGCCTGTGTACACCATGGAGTACTACTCCAAGTACGCCAAGCAGCTGGAGGAGATGGGGGCCAACTCCATCTGTATCAAGGATATGGCCGGTCTGCTCAAGCCCTATGATGCCTATGAGCTGGTCAAGACCCTGAAGGAGAGCGTGAAGATCCCCATTCAGCTTCACACCCACTACACCTCCGGTCTGGCTTCCATGACCCTACTCAAGGCCGTAGAGGCCGGGGTGGATGTCATTGATACCGCCATATCCCCCATGGCCATGGGTACCTCCCAGCCTCCCACAGAGGCTATGGTGGCCGCCCTGGCCGGAACGCCCTACGACACCGGCCTTGACCTGGGCAAGCTGGATGTCATTACCCGGTACTTCACCCCCCTGCGGGAGAAGTATATCAAGAACGGCCTGCTGGATCCCAAGGTGCTGAAGGTCAATGTCAATGCCCTCATGTACCAGGTGCCCGGCGGTATGCTGTCCAACCTGATGTCCCAGCTCAAGCAGGCTGGCAAGGAGGACAAACTGGGCGAGGTGCTGGAGGAAGTGCCGCGGGTTCGTGCTGATGTAGGGTATCCGCCCCTTGTCACCCCGTCCTCCCAGATCGTGGGCACCCAAGCCGTGTTCAATGTGCTGATGGGCGAGCGGTACAAGACCGTGACCAAGGAGTTCAAGGACATCGTGCTGGGCAAGTACGGCAAAACGCCGGTTCCCATCAAGCCGGAGTTCGTCAAGCAGATCGTAGGCGATGCCAAGCCCATCGACTATCGCCCTGCCGATGATCTGGAGCCGGAGCTGGATAAGCTCCGTGCGGCTCTGCCGGCCGGCCTTGTGGAGCAGGAGGAGGATGTGCTGTCCTATGCCCTGTTTGACAAGGTGGCACTGAAGTTCTTTGAGTACAGGAAGGCTCAGAAGTATCACCTGGACAGCGACCATGCCGACGCCGCCAAGGGCGTACACGCTGTCTGAAAATGAAGGAAGGGAGGAAGCTGTATGTCCAATGTGATGGATTATATCAAGTGGCGGGGGGACATCCCCTTTGAAGCATGCGGTCTGAATGAGGTGGACAACCTGATCTTCTGCCTTCTGTCCTATGTGGACTTTGACGGCATCCTCCCGGATGAGAAGACCACGCCCATGACCATACGGGAGGCGGCCAAGGAGTATTTCTTCACCCGTATGCCGGTGAAGGAACGCCCGCTGGGTCTCATCGTACCGGGAGAGATCCTGCGCCTGTTCCGGGCGATGGCGGATGCACCCCGGTACAGCAACCTGCGCATCTACGGGTATGTCAACGATGTCTGTGAGGAGCAGGAGATGCAGTTTGCCGCCCTGACCGTGAAGATGACGGATGACACCTACTATGTGGCCTTCCGGGGCACGGATGACACCCTCGTCGGCTGGAAGGAGGACTTCAACCTGTCCTGGATGGACGGCGTACCGGCGCAACGCATGGCCGCCGAGTACCTGGATCGCCTGTACGAGAAGATCCCGGCGGGGGCGCACCTGTATGTGGGCGGACACTCCAAGGGCGGAAACCTGGCCGTTTGGGGAGCCGTACACGCCAGGGATGAGGTGCGGGCGCAGATCGTCAGGGTGTACAGCAACGATGGCCCGGGGTTCCTCAAGGAGATGCTGGAATCTCAGGCTTTCCAGACCATGAGACCCAGGATCGAGGCACTGATCCCCCAGTCCTCCCTGGTGGGTCTGATGTTGGATCACGATGAGTACCATGTGATCCACAGCGAGGGGAAGGGGATTTTCCAGCACAACGGCCTCTCCTGGGCGGTGATGGGCAGTCGGTTCCTGCGGGAAAAGTCGTTGTCCCCTCGGGGAAAGAGGAATGATACCGAGGTGAGGGAACGGATCGCCGGCATGAGCCGGGAAGAGAAGCGCAACTTCACCAAGCTGTTCTTTCAGATACTGGAGTCCACCGGTGCCCGCACCCTGACGGAGCTGAACGATGACTCTCTCCGTAACGCCATCACCATGTTCCGTGCCATGAATGATATGGACAAGGAGAACCGGGAAACGGTTCTGTACCTGATCTCCGTCCTCTTTGACCTGAAGCCGTTGGTGCCGGTAGCTGCCCGCTTGCCGGGAAAGGCTGAGAGGAAGCTGAAGGTGGAGTTCAGGTGGCAGTGGCATAAGCAGAGGAAGGAACAGAGGGCAACGAGCAGAGGGTAAAGGGAACACTATCACGAATAATCAGTAGAACGAGCTGTCACAATGGATTGGTGGCGGCTCGTTTTGCTACCTCGTGCACCATTGCCCAAGACCCGAAGGGATACTTGACAAATAAGGATGAAATTTGTATAATAGAAAAAAAGTCTCGGAATTTTTCCCGAAGAGCGCAACCCGGATGAAAAAAAGTCGTCTTTGTATAGTGAGGGTGTTCTGAGACAGCATACAGGAGGTATGAAAATACATATGGAGGACAGTGATAGCCACATTGTGGATTTATTCTGGGAGAGGCAAGAAAAAGCCATCGCAGAATGCGTCCAGAAATATGGAAGCACCTGTCAGGCTGTGGCGATGAGTATCCTCAACAACAGGCTGGATGCCGAAGAGTGTGTCAATGACACTTGGATCCGGGCCTGGAACAGTATTCCCCCACAACGCCCTGACAGGTTGGGGGCCTTCCTGACACGGATCGTCCGCAACCTGTCCCTTGACAGACTGCGTCGTAGCCGGGCCAATCGCCGGATCCCCGGTGAGTATGTACTGTCTTTGGAGGAGCTTTCCGGCAGTTTGCCTGACGGAGACGCCGGAGCACAAAGTTGGAAGGACGAGGAAACGGAGGCGATGGAGCTGGGCGGTATGATCAGCGATTTCCTGCGCTCCGAGCCGGAGACGGCCAGGAAGCTGTTCGTCTGTCGGTACTTTTACAACCAATCCATAGAAGAGCTATGCATTCGGTTCGACATGGGGGAGAGCCGGGTCAAATCCACACTCTTCCGTACCCGCAACCGTCTGAAAAAATATCTGGAAAAGGAGGGTGTGCAGATATGATACCCGATTCTTCTCAAAATATCCCGGAAAGGCAGGATCAGCAGGACAGAGCCGAAAAGCTGTCCCGTGCCATCTCTTACCTGGATGATGATCTCATTCAGGAGGCAATGGACACACGGCGGGTGCATAGGCTGTCCTCCGGTCGGATCCGGAAATGGGTCATGCCCATGGCCGCCTGTCTGCTGTTCGCATCCATCCTTGTCGCCACTTTTGCTGTCAGTCAGCGAAGTAAAAATGAAGCCATGTTCCCGGAATATGATGGGGACACGGCTCTGTCGGGTGGCAGTACATTGGAAATACAGAATTACGAAACCGTGGATGAAGGCTGGGCTACACAAAGTCAGCAGACCGGATCCTCCCAATGGGGTACCACTGCCATGCGCCCCGAAGACCAGGAACCGCAAGCCACCCGGGCACCGACATACAGCGGTACGACGGATGGCGAACCGGGCGTTCCTGATGAATCTCCCAGCGAAGGCCTTCCTGAAGGTATAAAACCGGAAACAAAGGATGAGTACGAGGGCAGTCAGGAGGGGGAACCCTCTACTCCCGGCGAACCCCTCCATGTTGGAGACAGCACCATCTTCTATGGCGGTTCGCTTTCCTTCCTGTCCGAGGATGCGGCGGCAAACACAATCACCCTGCTCCTGAATGTTGACAGGTTTTCTCCCGGAACCTATATCGTATTCAATACGACATCCGGTGCGGCGGTGGCCACCAACAACCCGGCGGGCGCTGGGTATGGCCTCTTGGCCGTCAAAGTGAACGGGCAGATCAGCCTGGATGGGTCTCTCCCATCTATCCCTGGGCAGTACACCGTGACCGTGGATTACAGTCGGGCGGTTGCCAACAGCGGCGTCAGGCCAGCATCCTTCACATTGACCGGCAGTCAACAGATATACCTGTCCCTGACTGCACCGTAAGCCTGGGAGTATGCCGATAAACTGCCTTATTCAAAGGAACCGCTGATTGATTCGGCGGCACATCTTCGGCACATCTTTTCCCGCCT